>CAXTLE010000049.1:0-13934 GCA_964244855.1 uncultured Aestuariivirga sp.
CTTTCAACCAGCGAGATTGTGGAAAGTCTGGATTCCCGCGTTCGCGGGAATGACGGAGCGATGTTTTGATTGAATGCACTTTATTATTGATTTTTTGAACACAGGACTAAACGCATGAACAGTTTCCGTGCCCTTCTTGTCAGCAAAACCGACACCGGGCAAAAAGCCGAAATCACCAGCCTCAACGAAACTGATTTGATGGAGGGTGATGTCACCATCAAGGTTGAGCATTCCTCGGTGAACTACAAAGACGGTCTTGCCGTGACGGGTAAAGCGCCGATTATCAGGCGCTGGCCGCTCATCCCGGGCATCGACCTTGCAGGCACTGTCACCGCCTCAGAACACAAGGACTATAAGTCCGGAGACAAGGTTGTACTTGGCGGTTGGGGTGTGGGCGAAGGTCACCACGGTGGCTACGCCGAAGTGGCCCGCGTGAAAGGTGATTGGCTGGTACCCTTGCCTGAAGCCTTCACAACAGCAGAGGCGATGGCTATTGGCGTTGCAGGCTACACCGCAATGCTCTGTGTGATGGCACTTGAAGAACAGGGCGTAAAGCCGGAGCAGGGTGAAATCCTGGTCACAGGGGCAGCGGGTGGCGTGGGTTCCGTTTCCTTGGCCTTGCTGTCAAAACTCGGTTTCAAAGCTGTGGCTTCCACTGGTCGCCCTGAAGAAGAGGCCTTCCTCAAATCACTGGGTGCAACGTCAATCATCGACCGCAAGGAATTCAGCGGACCTGCAAAAGCCTTGGGTAAAACGCGCTGGGCCGGAGCCATCGATTCCGTAGGCTCGAACACGCTTGCCAACGTGATTTCGCAAATCATTCCCGAAGGTGCAGTTGCTGCCTGTGGTTTGGCGCAAGGCATGGACTTGCCGGGATCCGTGGCGCCATTTATTTTGCGCGGCGTGCGATTGATCGGCGTCAATTCCGTGACAACACCCTTGCCGCGTCGCAAGCAGGCTTGGGATCGTTTGGTGCGGGACCTCGACATGGCAAAACTGAAAGCCCTCACTACCCATGTCAAGCTCGAGGACGTGCCGCGCATCGCCGCCGATATTGTCGAAGGTAAAGTGCGAGGCCGGGTGGTGGTGGATCTGTGATGTTGAAAATCATCGAAGGCGGCTTGGACAACGCTCACGTTCTCGCCATGTTGCGTTTCCATTTCGACACCAACATGGCGGTAACACCGCCAGGCTCCGCACATGTTTTTGATGTCTCACGCCTTAAACAACCCGATGTGTTTTTCTGGTCAGCCTGGAATCAAGACGCCCTGATGGGAACCGGTGCACTGAAATTGCTGGATACCACCCACGGAGAAATCAAATCCATGCACACATTGCAAACCGCGAGACGATCTGGCGTTGGTGCGGCTATGCTTCAACATATTATGGATCAGGCGAAGTCCAAAGGGTTGCGGCGCCTCAGTCTCGAAACCGGATCATTCGAATTCTTCGCGCCTGCACGTGCCCTGTATGCGCACCACGGATTTGAAGAATGCGCACCGTTTGGAGATTACAAACGCGATGCGAACAGCACCTTCATGACGCGGGAGATTTGAGGCTCACTGCCGCGTTTTCATAACCGTGAATTCGCCATTGCGAATGCGTTCGGGCAAGCGCTCACACATCACCGCCACGGGTTCTTCGCCGTAGCTCGCAATCATGTCGGACAAGGCGGCAAAAATCGCAGCAGTGGCAATGCAATCGGGGTCAAGTCCGTCGTACACAGCCTCTTCCCAAGCCTCGAGAATGTAGCGAAGCGCCACTTGTTTTTCTTCCTGCGTGGGCAAAGGGGCGTGCGCTTTGAAGTCCTGATTATACATGGTGTTCCGGTGTGCATGGTGCTGCTGTTAAGTTAACTTAGCAGAGCACGACCTTCCCGCGAGTCAGACCTTAAACGAAGGTTAACGCGAATAAACGTATTTGTATCAAAGACTTGTCAATTTGCGCGCGATTCCTACGGCTTCAATGATATTGGGTGCAAGCTGATAGTTGTGGATATCTTGCCAATGAGTCCATGATACGGCACTCGCGTCAGTCGAGGCTACGGCCACTCCGCCTTCAAACGGCCCCGTAAAACAGCTGATCACGTATGTTAACCCCGGCAATTCAACGGAGAAATCCCCAACATGGTGCAACAGGGCAGCAGTCACCCCGGTTTCTTCCAGCAGTTCGCGGTGCGCGGCCTCCAACGTCGTTTCACCAGGATCAACTTTGCCACCCGGCAAACTCCAGCGTCCGCGTCCAAGTGCCGAACCGCGCTGCACCAGCAACACGTCGTCGCCGCGCCACACACAAGCCGACGCTGCCTTGATGATTGGCTTTGAATCGCTATGTTCTCTGGTCATGTGTGGACTTTACAGTTTCAAAAGCGCTCCGGAAGAGGCCAGAAGTCTTTTTAAATATCTGGAGCAACCAGTTTTTCCGCCGCGCCAATATGTAACGCCGGGTGGCCCCATGGCCATTGTCCGGCAGGGAATTGATGGTGCACGGCATTTCACTTTGGTGCGCTGGGGGTTTGTACCGTCTTGGGCCAGGGAAATTCAGCCCGGCAAACCGCTGATCAATGCGCGCTCCGAAACCATTCTGGAAAAACCGAGTTTCAAAAACGCCATCCGCCGCCGCCGTTGTCTGATTCCTGCTGATGGCTTTTACGAATGGGAGGGCGATATTCCAGGCAAGAAGAAACCTTGGTATATCCATCGGCCCGATCACGGCCTGATGGCCTTTGCCGGGATCTGGGAACACTGGATGGGTCCGGACGGATCAGAATTGAAAACCGCGGCAATCATCACCACAGTCGCCAATGCGCTGGTGGAAACCATCCACCCGCGAAGCCCGGTTGTGATTCACGAAAAAGATTTTGAAACTTGGCTTGATGTTAAAAGCGAAGGCATGCGCGGCGTGGTGCCTCTCCTTCGTCCGCAGGCGGATGATTATTTCGAAATGGAACCGACGGTGATCAAACGCAATGCACCACCACCGAAACCGGAGCAACCAAAGACACAGATGGATTTGTTGTGAGAAAGGACCTCATCAGCCCTTCGGGCAGCTTCTCCAGAGGAGAAGCAATTGAGTTGCCCACCTCCCACGATGGTCAGAGTTCAGGGGAATACTTACAGCCAGTTGCTTCTCCTCTGGAGAAGCTGTCCGAAGGACTGATGAGGTCGCTTCCTACCCCACCTGTCCACGGTGCCTTAAAAACTGATCCGCCAATACAATCGCCATCATCGCTTCACCCACGGGCACCGCGCGAATGCCCACACATGGATCATGGCGACCCTTGGTGATGATATCAGTATCTTCGCCAGATGAAATCACCGTTTCGCGCGAGGCCAAAATCGAAGACGTCGGCTTTACGGCAAAGCGAACCACAATATCCTGGCCCGTGGAAATTCCACCAAGTATGCCACCCGCGTGGTTTGACTGAAATTCGGGCTTGCCGTGCCACATGCGAATTTGATCTGCATTGTCTTCGCCCGATAAGGCAGCAGAGGCAAAGCCGTCGCCAATCTCTACGCCCTTTACCGCATTGATGCTCATCATGGCGGAGGCCAGTTCTGAATCCATCTTCGCATATAGCGGCGCACCCCAACCTGGGGGCGCTCCTGATGCAGTGACTTCGATCACCGCCCCACAGGATGAACCGGATTTTCGCACACCGTCAAGATAGCCTTCCCAAGCTTTCGCCGCTTGTCCATCAGGGCAGAAAAACGGATTGTTGTCGATCTCTACATCATTCCAATTCAGCCGGTCAATTTTGTGCGGTCCCATCTGCACCATGCAGCCCCGGATTTTCACCTGAGGAATAACCAGCCGCGCCACTGCACCCGCAGCAACCCGCGACGCTGTTTCCCGCGCCGATGAACGCCCGCCACCGCGATAATCCCTCACGCCATATTTCGCGTCATAGGTAAAGTCCGCATGGCCCGGACGATACTTGTCGCGGACGTCGGTATAGTCTTTGGAGCGTTGATCAGTATTCTCGATCTGTAACAGGATCGGCGCACCTGTTGTCACTTGGCCATTGCTGCGCTCATCTTCAAACACGCCGGAGAGAATGCGTACCTGATCGGCTTCCTGACGCTGCGTGGTGAAACGATTCTGCCCGGGTTTGCGTTTATCGAGGAACGTCTGAATGAACTCAGCCGAAATCTTCAGGCCGGGCGGGCAGCCATCGACAAGCGCGCCGATGGCAACCCCGTGGCTTTCGCCGAACGTCGAGACGCGGAACATATGACCGAATGTGTTATGTGACATGGACAAATGAATAATGCCAAGCACGGTTTGGCTGCAAGTGCTATCTCGCCAAGCCGGATTTGCCGTGTTAGCGTCCTTCACGACGGATAAAAACAGGGAGCCAAACCATGCGGCATTTCAACCTCACATCCACACTCGCAGGGGCAGCCTTCATCGCTTTGACAGCCACGGGTGCCCTTGCAGAAACAGTCTGGAACCGGGGTGCCAATAGCGATGTGCAGTCACTCGATCCGCACAAAACGTCGACGGTGGAAGAATTTAACATCACCAATGACCTGTTCATGGGCCTGATGACTGCAGACGCCAAGGGCAATGCCATTCCCGGAGCCGCCACAGAACATTCCGTTTCGCCCGATGGCAAAGTGTGGACGTTCAAATTGCGGCCTGGTGCCACCTGGTCCGATGGTGCTGCGGTAACTGCCGATGACTTTGTCTATTCCCTGCGCCGCCTTGTGACACCTGAGACCGCCTCGGAATATGCCTATCTCGCCAATGTCATCGTCAACGCGGAAGATATTGTGGCGGGTAAAAAGAAACCGGAAGAACTGGGCGTAAAAGCCATTGACCAATCAACCATCGAAATCACCCTGAAGGGCAATACGCCCTATTTCACGGAACTAATGAGCCACAATGCCTTCTTCCCCGTGCAGAAAGCCAATGTGGATAAGTTCGGCAATGATTTTGTGAAGCCCGGCAATCTGGTCAGCAATGGTGCTTTCACGCTGGCGGAAAACGTGCCGAACGATCACATCAAGTTGGTCAAAAATCCGAAATTCTATGATGTCGCCAATATAAAACTGGATGCTGTCAACATTATCCCGACAGAAGATCGCGCCGCCGGTGTGAAGCGTTACAAGGCTGGCGAAGTTGACAGCATGAATGATTTTCCGACTGAGCAATTGGCGGACTTGCGGAGGGAATTGGGCGACCAAATCCACGAAGCGCCACAACTTGGTACCTATTACTATATCTTCAAATTTGCCAAGGCGCCTTGGAACAATGTGAAACTGCGCAACGCCATTTCGATGGTGATTGATCGAGAGTACCTTGCGGAGAAAGCCTGGTCAGGCTCCATGATCGCGGCCTATTCCATGGTGCCTCCGGGCCTTGAGGGTTATACCGCAAACACCGCCGAGTTTTCAAAAATGGACCAGCTTGACCGGGAAGACGCGGCCAGGAAAATTTTCGAAGAACTGGGCATCAGCCCCGCCAAGCCCCAGAAGCTGGAGATTCGCTACAATACAGCGGAAGGCCACAAGAACACCGCCGTTGCGATACAAGACATGTTGAAGCCCTTTGGCTTCGACGTTTCCTTGATCACCACCGATGGCAAAACCCATTATTCCTATCTCGAGCAGAAGGGTGATTTCGATCTTGCCCGCGCTGGCTGGATTGCCGATTACAAAGACCCTGGCACATTCCTCGATCTGGGCCATACCGGGTTTGGCACCAATCACGGCGACTGGTCGAATGCCGACTACGACAAATTGCTTGATGCTGCGGCGGCAGAAGCTGATCCCGCCAAGCGCATGACATTGCTCTCGCAGGCAGAAGCCATTCTGGTGAAAGACCAAGCCATCATGCCGTTGCTGTTCTACGCAAACCACAACATCGTTTCGCCGAAGCTCGTGGGGTTTATTGACAATGCAATGGACAAGCATCCCTCACGGTTTATGTCGAAGGAATAGTAGCGCCACCGCACATGGCGACTCGTATCCCCTCATCCGCCCTGTCGGGCACCTTCTCCCGCGAAGAGGCGCGGGAGAAGGATGAAAGTTTTGGCCTTCTCCCGTTTCTTCCAACGGGAGAAGGTGGCCGAAGGCCGGATGAGGGACAACAGTCCCGGCGGTGGCCATGCTCCGCTTCCTGATCCGCCGTCTCCTCTCCACCATCCCCACATTGTTCGTCATCATTGCGATATCGTTCTTCCTCATGCATGTGGCACCGGGCGGACCATTTGATCTTGAAAAACCGCTACCGCCGGAGATCAAGGCAAATCTGCTGCGCGTCTATAATCTCGACCAGCCGCTGTGGAAGCAATTCGTTCTCTACCTCAACAATCTGGCGCACGGTGATTTCGGCCCGAGCTATGTCTTCATGAATTTCTCAGTGAACGAGTTGTTCCGCATTGGGCTGAAGGTTTCGCTGCCCTTGGGCCTCGCTGCATTTGTTCTGTCGCTTGTCCTTGGTGGAATCCTCGGCATCATCGCAGCGCTTCGTCAAAATCTATCCGCTGACTTTGCAGTCATTGGTTTGGCAACAGCTGGCTCCACCATTCCCACTTATGTCACTGCACCGATCATACAGCTGGTATTTGGCTTATGGCTGAAATGGTTGCCGGTGGGTGGCTGGAACAACGGCGCGTTGGTCAACATGATTGGCCCCGTCGTCGTGTTGGCATTGCCCTACATCGCGGTCGTTGCCCGCCTCATGCGCGGTTCCATGATCGAAGCCTTGCACGCCCACCACATTCGTACCGTGCGCGCCATGGGCTTGTCAGACTATTCCATCGTCGTTCGCCACGCGCTGCGCAGCGCGTTGCTGCCCGTACTTTCTTATGCTGGTCCCGCCGCCGCAGGCTTGGTCACGGGCTCACTGATTGTCGAAACCATTTTCGGCATTCCCGGCATCGGCCGTTACTTTATCGATAGCGCTCTGAACCGTGACTACACCGTCGTGATGGGCACAGTGGTTGTGTTGGCGCTCTTCACCATCATCTTCAACCTGATCGTCGACGTGCTTTACGCTATCGTTGATCCGCGCGTGCGCTATGACTGAAGGCCGCTCGTTGTGGATTGATGCGTGGGCGCGACTTCGAAAAAACCGCGCGGCATTCTGGAGTGCCGTCTATTTGGCACTGGTTTCGGTAGCCTGCATCATTGGCCCGTCATTCACGGATCATGACTTTGATAGAATCTACCAAAACTACGTTCGCGTTCGCCCCAGCTTTACACCCTATCCACAAGCCAATGAAATTGAATCTGATCTGAAAGAGTCATTGAAACGTGCGAAAGTTGAAATCAAAGAGTGGAAAGATCAAGGCAAAAATATTCGCGTCACAGTGACCAATCCGGC
The DNA here is from genome assembly GCA_964244855.1 of uncultured Aestuariivirga sp. Taxonomy (GTDB): domain Bacteria; phylum Pseudomonadota; class Alphaproteobacteria; order Rhizobiales; family Aestuariivirgaceae; genus Aestuariivirga. Next base: position 7,333 of record CAXTLE010000049.1, read on the forward strand.
TGGCGTTGATGAACGTGTGATCCGCTATATTGACCGCTCCAACTCATTCGACAATGCCAAGATCTTGGAAAAGTCCGCGAACGGAACGTCGCTGACCATTGAAGCTGATGTGGGCCGCACCCGCTTTCTTTTAGGTACCGATTCAAACGGCCGTGATGTGCTCACCCGCACTTTGATGGCAGGGCGTGTGTCATTGTCAGTTGGCTTGATCGCAGGCCTGGTCGCCATGATCATAGGAGTTTTATATGGTGCCGTATCCGGATTCATAGGTGGGCGAACCGACGAAGTGATGATGCGCATTGTCGATATTCTCTATGCGCTGCCCTTTACATTCTTTGTCATCATGCTGGTAGTCTTCTTCGGGCGCAATTTTATGCTGATGTTTCTGGCGATTGGCGCCGTGCTCTGGCTGGACATGGCGCGCATTGTGCGCGGGCAAACCCTGTCGATCAAACGCCAGGAATTCGTGCAAGCCGCTGAAGCCTTGGGTGTTTCAAGTGCAGGCATTTTGCTGCGCCACATCATTCCCAATATGCTCGGCCCCATCATTATTTTCGTATCGCTGCTGGTGCCGCAGGTGATCATTCTCGAAAGTTTCCTGTCTTATCTGGGCCTCGGTATTCAAGAGCCTATGTCAAGCTGGGGCGTGCAGATATCTGAGGGTGCCCGCAATATGGAAAGCGCCACGTGGTTGCTGGTCGTCCCCTCAATCATGCTGACCACCACGCTTTTTGCGCTCAACTTTCTAGGCGACGGTCTGCGGGATGCGCTCGACCCGAAGGACCGTTGACGTGGAACCGGTTCTCGACATTCGAAATTTGAAAGTGACCTTCGCCACGCAAGACGGCGATGTGCTGGCCGTGAAGGATGCCGATTTTCATGTGAACGCTGGCGAGACCATAGCTATCGTCGGTGAGTCTGGTTCTGGCAAAAGCCAGTCCATGATGGCGGCCATGGGGCTGTTGTCACGCAATGGCAAGGCAACAGGCCAAGTTTTCTATCGCGGCCAAAATATTTTGGGATTGCCGAAAGCTGCACTCAACCAGGTGCGGGGCCGCAAGATCACCATGATCTTTCAAGAACCAATGACCTCGCTCGATCCTCTCTACACCATTGGCAATCAGTTGATCGAACCTATCCTGCATCATCAAGGCTTGTCGCAATCGGCAGCCCGCGAAAAAGCCTTGGCCATGTTGAAGCTCGTCAAGATTCCAGACGCCGAACGCCGCCTTGCCGCTTATCCGCATGAGCTGTCAGGTGGCCAACGCCAACGTGTCATGATCGCCATGGCCTTGGCCAATGATCCTGATCTGCTCATCGCCGATGAACCAACAACGGCATTGGATGTTACCATACAAGCTGAAATTCTGGAGTTGATGGCCGTGCTGCAACAACGTCTCGGCATGGCCATGGTGTTTATCACCCATGACCTCAACATCGTTCGCCGGATTGCCAAACGTGTCTATGTCATGCGTTATGGTGAGGTGGTGGAGGAGGGCGAAACCCAAAGCATATTTGCCAATCCCAAACACGATTATACCCGCGCTCTCACAGCAGCCGAACCTTCGGGCCACAAGGCAATGGTGGACGAAACCGCATCACCGATTTTACAAGGCAAAGACATACGGGTCAGCTTCAACTTGGGTGGCGGACTGTTCGGCAGCAGGCCCGTTGAATTGAAAGCGGTGGACCAGATTTCACTTTCATTGCGATCCGGCCAAACCATTGGCATTGTGGGCGAGTCCGGCTCTGGAAAATCCACTCTGGCCCGCGCGCTTCTTCGCCTCCTGGACAGCACGGGTGCCATTGATTTTGATGGTCGCAGCATTGCAACACTTGGTAAAAGCGAAATGCGGCCCCTGCGCCGTGAATTGCAGATCGTGTTGCAAGACCCCTTCGGTTCCCTCAGTCCCCGTATGACCGCAGGACAGATCGTGACGGAAGGTTTGCTGGTTCACGAAAAACACATCACCACCAAAGAACGCGACAAGCGTGCCGTCCAAGCCTTCGAAGAAGTGCAACTCGATCCCGCCCTTCGCAACCGTTACCCCCATGAATTCTCCGGTGGCCAACGCCAACGCATCGCCATCGCCCGCGCCATCATTCTCAATCCAAAAGTCGTCGTGCTGGATGAACCAACATCAGCCCTCGACCGCCAAGTGCAAATGCAGATCATCGACCTCCTGCGCAATCTGCAAAAACAACATAACCTCGCCTACCTCTTCATCAGCCACGACCTCGCCGTGGTCCGCGCCATGGCGGATCACATCATGGTGATGAAAGATGGGAAACTGGTGGAAGAGGGAGCAACAGAAGATGTAATGTCGAACCCGCGTGATCCCTATACCCGCAAACTTATGATGGCGGCGTTTGCAAAGTTGAACTGACGGCTGATCCATCACGCCATTGCAGCTTCCCATGCTCAAGCAGACAAAATTTTCCCTGCGGCGTTGGCAGCATGACAAGTTCCGCCGGACCTAAACCTGCAACAGCGCCCATCAAACAGCGCCCCACTGCCCCATGCGCAATCACCAGTGTGGGACGTGTCAATTCCGAACGCCAATCATTCACGCGGGCAACGCCATCCTGATAGCTCTCGCCCAATTGGGGACGCCAGTAAAACCGGCTTTCGGAGTCAGCGGGATATACAGGCGAGGCTTTCAATTCCCAAAACGGCTTGCCTTCCCAAACGCCGAAACCCAATTCACGCACGCGGGGATCAACACTGTCCATATCGCGGCCAAGCGCATTCAAAATATATCCAGCAGTTTGCTGCGCCCGTTTTTGCGGGCTGACAACAATATGATAGTCCCGCCACTCGATATCTTGCCGCGCCAGTAATTCGGCAACGAACTTCGCCTGCGCATGGCCGGTTTCATTCAGGTCGGTTTCGACCGAACCTTGAATCAGGCCCTGCTTGTTCCACTCGGTCTCGCCGTGGCGGACGAAGATGATGGGATTATGCGTCATCTTTGTTGATCGACATGTCAGGTGCAGTCGGCACTTTCATGCCGACGATATGATAACCGGAATCGACGTGATGGATTTCACCGGTAACGCCGCGCGAAAGATCCGACAGGAAATACATTCCGGCATCGCCCACTTCTTCAATGGTCACAACACGGCGCAGCGGCGAATTATATTCATTCCACTTGAGAATATAGCGGAAGTCACCCACACCCGAAGACGCCAGTGTCTTGATCGGTCCCGCCGAGATGGCATTGACACGAATATTCTTCACACCGAGGTCCGCTGCCATATAACGCACGGAACATTCAAGTGCGGCCTTGGCCACGCCCATGACGTTGTAATGTGGCATCCATTTTTCAGCGCCGTAATAGGTCAGCGTCAACATCGAGCCGCCGTCGGTCATCAGCTTTTCGGCGCGCTGCGCCACGGCTGTGAAGCTGTAGCAGGAGATGAACATGGTCTTGTTGAAGTTCTCAGCCGAGGTGTCGACATAGCGGCCCTGCAGCTCGTCCTTGTCGGAGAAGGCGATGGCGTGGACAATGAAATCCAGCTTGCCCCACTTCTTTTCAATCGCTTCAAAAGCCGCATCAATCGACGCCATATCGCTCACATCGCAGGCGACGACCATATCGGAGTTGACCTCAGCGGCCAGCGGTTCAACGCGCTTCTTCAAGGCATCACCCTGATATGTGAAGGCCAGTTCCGCCCCTTGCGCGGCGCAAGCTTTCGCTATGCCCCAGGCGATCGACCGATTATTGGCCACGCCCATGATCAGGCCTTTTTTGCCCGCCATTAAACCTTTGTTATCGCTCATAATTTACCTCGGAAGTCCCTGCCGTCTTGCGCCCTTCGGCTGCTTGATGGGCGTCATCGCACAGAAACTGTGCAATTGAAAGGGAGGCTGTTAACGTGCATACTGGCGCTTATCATGTCACTTCTCACCCAAACCGAATTGCCTGCCGACAGTCCCATGATCATCACAACACGCATGATCGCGGCGCCGCGCGACTTGCTATGGAAGGTGTTGACCACGCCAGAGCATCTCAAACATTTTTGGGGCCCCGATGGCTTCACCAACACTTACAAGAGTTTTGATCTGCGTGAAGGCAAGGAAGCCCGCTTCACCATGCATGGACCAGATGGAACCAACTGGCCAAACCGCCTGGTTTTCTTGACCATCGATCCACCCCGCCTGTTGCGCTGGGATCACGACAATGGCGGCGAAGGAGATGTTGATCACAAGTTCAGAGGCGAAATGGAACTCACCGAAGAAGGCGAAAAGACACGCGTTGAGCTTCGCATGTTTGAGAAAACCATCGCAGCTCGTGATGCTGTTGCTCAATATGCCGTAGAGGGCGGCAAGCAGAATCTGGACAGGTTGGCCGCCTATGTCGCCCCTATGGCGGAAGAGAAAAATCTGTTTGCCATCGAGCGCTCTTACCCTGTCTCACAAGAACGCCTGTTCCGTGCATGCACCGATGCGAAGGAAATGGCACAGTGGTTCGCACCACCCGGCATGACAACAATCAAGGCCGAACAGGATTTGAGACCGGGCGGCATCTATCACTATGGCCTCACTTCGGGCCAAGGCAACGAGATGTGGGGCAAGGTCACCTATAAGGAAATTACCCCAAGCAACAGGCTGGTCTATCGTCAGAGTTTCTCTGACCCCCAAGGCGGCCTCACCCGCCACCCCATGGCCCCAACCTGGCCCATGGAAATGTTGACCATCATGGACTTCATCTCCGAAGGCGAAAAGCAGACGCGCCTCAAAATCAGCTGGATCTATGCCGGCGTCGATGATGCCGAAGGCGAAACCTTCCGCGCAGCCCATGCCGGCATGAATGGCGGCTGGACGGGCACACTGGATGGCCTCTATGCTTATCTCACAAGCAACCCGTGAGGAAACATGTCTCTCTCTGAAATGGCCACGCTGACAGCGTCATTGGGCTTTATGGACCGCACCGATCCCTTCAAACTCTTTGCCGAATGGTTTGAAGATGCAAAGAAGTCTGAGCCCAATGACCCAAATGCGATGGCGCTGTCCACCGTGGATGATGAAGGCCTGCCCAACGTCCGCATGGTGCTGATGAAAGATTTCGACGACAAGGGCTTCGTCTTCTACACAAATTTCGAAAGTCAGAAGGGTCAGGAAATTCTGGCCACTGGCAAGGCCGCAGTCGTGTTCCATTGGAAATCCCTGCGCCGCCAGGTGCGGGTGCGCGGCCTCACCGAGCAGGTAAGCGACGCCGAAGCCGATGCCTATTTCAAGTCCCGCCCGCGTGATTCCCGCATCGGTGCATGGGTGAGCGCGCAATCACGCCCCATCACCAAAACACTGGAATTCGAAACCGCCATCGCCATGAACACCGCCCGCTTTGGCCTGGCCGATATTCCAAGGCCGCCCCATTGGTCCGGCATTCGCATCAAGCCACTGGCAATCGAATTCTGGCACGACCGCCCGTTTCGTCTGCATGACCGGGTTGTGTTCCGGCGCGGGGAGGCGGGTGGAACATGGAGCAAGGCGAGGCTATATCCGTAAAAACTTGACGATCTTGGCTGTACAATGTAAATACTATGTACATGTCAGGTGACGTTACAATGCAGTGGAACATGGAGAAAAACAGGATACTCCGTGATCTCAGAGGCATAGGTTTTGAAGATGTCAAACTTGCTGTTGAAAAAAAGCTGGTGCTTGCAAACATTGCGTCACCAAGCAAAACATTTCCACATCAGCGAATGCTCGTCGTTGAAATTGATAACTACGCCCATGCTGTTCCTTACGTCGAGCAGGATGGCATTCGATTTCTGAAAACAATTTTTCCAAGCAGGGTTTTGCAAAAGAAATATGGAAGGAAAAGTGATGAATCGCCGTGAACCGAAGTCCAAACACATTGTAATCGACGAAGAAGAAGCTGCACTTGAGCAAGCACTTGAACGTGGTGAGTTCGAAGAGACAATGACACGCGAGGAAGCGCAGGCGGATTGGAGTGCTGTGCTTGCCAATTCAAATCGTAAACTGCCCATTACTGTTCGATTGAGTGACAGTGTGATAGACAAATTGAAGATCAAGGCCATGCAGGAAGGCATGCCTTATCAAACTCTGTTGTCGTCCGTGCTCCACAAATATGTTACAGGTCAGCTCAAAGAACGTGAATGACTCCCGCAAAACCCTCATCCTCACGGGTGCCTCCCGCGGCATCGGCCATGCCACCGTGAAACGCTTCTCCACGGCGGGCTGGCGCGTCATCACCTGTTCGCGCCATCCCTTCCCGGACGACTGCCCGTGGGATGCAGGTCCTGACGATCATATCGTGGTCGATCTTGCGTCCTCCGAGGACACCCACAAGGCCATCGCCGTGATGCGCGAGAAGCTCACCGAACATGGCGGCAAGCTGGACGCCCTCGTAAACAATGCCGCCATCAGCCCGAAACTCAATGGCAGCGCGCGCATGAATTCGCTGGAGACAGCAGAGAGTGACTGGAAGACGGTTTTCCAGATCAACTTCTTCGCCCCCATCATGCTGGCCCGTGGACTTCTCAACGAATTGAAAACAGCAAAGGGTGCCGTGGTGAATGTGACTTCAATCGCTGGCACAAAAGTTCGCCCTCTTGCCGGTGCTGCTTACTCA
>CAXTLE010000050.1:0-13854 GCA_964244855.1 uncultured Aestuariivirga sp.
GCCCTTGCGCTCCATGGCCGCAACAATTTTTCCACCCACAACGAAGGCGCGAATATCACGCCCCTCCGCTTCCTTGATAAACTCCTGCACCAGAATATTGATCTCGGCACCATGAAAGGCCTCGATCACTGACTTTGCCGACTTATGCGTTTCCCCCAACACCACACCAATGCCTTGCGTGCCTTCGAGAAGCTTGATCACCACAGGCGCCCCACCCACCATCTGCAACACTTCATTGGTATAATCAGCCGAATTTGCAAAAGCCGTAACAGGCAATCCCACACCATCACGCGCCAGCAATTGCAGACAGCGCAACTTGTCACGCGACCGCCCAATGGCAACGGATTCATTCAAGGGATAAACCCCCATCATCTCAAACTGCCGCAACACCGCGAGACCATAAAACGTATGCGACGCTGCAATGCGCGGTATCACAGCATCAAACCCCACCAGCTTTTCACCCTTGTAGCGCAACTCCGGATGACGCGACGTAATGTTCATATAGCAGCGCAAGTAATCAATCGGCACAATCTCGTGGCCCGCAGCCACAGCCGTTTCAATGAGCCGCCGGTGCGAATAAAGTTTCGGATTGCGTGTGAGCAGGGCAATTTTCATGTTTCAACAATGCGCCGTGTAAGAAGAAAAGTTTTACCAGGATGAACGACAAATAAGCCTTTAATACTGTTACGCCCCAAAAGCATTGGCACATCCATATCTTTCCGGTCGGTGAGCGTCATTTCGGTTTTCATGAGTACCGACCCCAGTTGCACCGTTGCCCGAATAACAGGCCGCATCTCACTGATTCCGTTTGAACTTTTGATGCGCCTGAAACCCACCAGAGGAGCCGCATAAGCCTTGGCGTCAATCACAAAGCGCACCCGCCGCCCACGCACTTCAATCACATCTGCATGCAAGGCCGAGGTCCGCGCCCCGGTATCGATCTTCGCCGCAATCGGCCCCAGTTTGATCTTGGGAAACCGCACGGCTTCTTTCCACCCGACAAGTGGCAAGGCAAACATCATCGGACGTTTCGCTGTGGTCATGCGAATCTTCTATCGGAAATTCGACGCAACTGCCAATGCACAAACCTGCCGCAATTGCTTTCAACTCCGCTCGTGGCTAAGCATCTGTCCGCTCGCATCCCAAAGGAAATTCATGCACAGCCTACCCCACTGCCCGGCCTGCGGCCATTCGAACTTGACGGCCGTTTTTTCGGGGCAAAAACCCGACAACACCCTGGCACGACTGGTTAACAAACCGCTGCCTTTTCCGCTACCTGGGTTTGACTTGAAACTTCACGCAATTTCCGATTGGCATGTCTGCGAGCACTGCGCATTGCTCTTTGCGAAAAACCGCCCCGATGCTGCTGGCCTCTCCGACTGGTATCCGCAACTCTTCCAATTTTCCGAAGAGCGCAGTTACAACACCGCCGAACTGCCGCAAGCCTATATTGAAAGCAAAGCCAAATCATCCAAAGAATTACTCGCAACGATCAACAGCCACGATGTGTTGACCCACGCAAAATCAGTCATCCATTTTCGCACGGGACCCGGACACTTGCTTGCCGAAGCAAAGAGACAGGATCCCGGTCTTGATATTTACGGCCTGGAATATTTCGAACATCCAGCAGCCTATGCCCGCACACTTGTCGGCAACGACAGGATTGCTGTGATTAATGTGCCAGAGCCAACCCATCCTTTCGCCATAAAAACCTTTGACGTTGTCATCGCCAATCATTTCCTCACCCACGCCCACGATCCGCAGGCATTGATGGCTTACTTCCGCAGCATCCTCAGCAGTGAAGGTACCCTCGTACTCTATAACGAACTCGATCATGATCTCAGTTTGAAAAGCATGACAGCCTATGCGCGTGGCCTGAACTTTTTTCACAAACAACTCTTCACCCGAAAAACCCTGATTGGATTTGTGCAGGCCTGTGGCTTTTCGGTGGAGGACATCAACACAGGCAAAAAAGCAAAATACATCACACTGCTCTGCCGCAAGGCTACGGCACTTCCCATGCAAAAAGGCGATGCGGCGCAAGCATTAAAACTCCTGCGGAGCTGGAAGCTTAAACACAGCTTCTACCTGTTCGGAAAACCGGTGATTGATCCCGTCCGGAAACTCGTGGCTTGAGCTATTTGCCCCAGGTCCGTTCCAAAACCCGCAGCCAATTTCCATTCGCTATTTTGTCAATCAGCCCCGCACCAAGGTCTGCCGCCACCAAAGCATCCAACAGTTTTGCAACCCCCGTCACATTGCCAATCACCGCGGGAATACGCGCGCCATCAAAATCGCTGCCCAGACCAACGCAATCTGCTCCCGCATAACGCACAAGATGTTCAATGTGCCGCAGCATCACACTCATTTCCGTCAGTGAATCCCAGCGACCATCACTACGCAAAAAACCGGTGGCATAATTCAATCCCACCATGCCGCCGGAGTCGCGTATCGCCAGCAATTGCTCATTGGTCAAATTGCGCGACGATGCAGAAAGCTCATGCGCATTCGAATGCGTCGCCACCAGAGGTGCTGAACTCAGCGCGGCGACATCCCAAAACCCGCGCTCATTCAAATGTGAAACATCAATCATGATGCGCAGACGATTGCACTCCCGCACCAGCGCCTTGCCGGCCTCCGTCAAGCCCTTGCCGATATCAGGGGAAGACGGAAACCGGAACGGCACGCCTTCACCAAACTGATTGATACGCGACCACACTGGCCCGATCGACCGGAGCCCGCGATCATATAGAGTCTGTAAATTCGAAAGGTCCGGCGCAATCGCTTCAGCCCCTTCGATATGCGTAATCCAACCCATCTTGCCAGCAAGCATCGTTGCGCGCATCTGAGCTGCCGTTTCGCACAACACCACATCGCCTTTCGCCAAAGCGACGATGCGATCCCGCAAATCCAGCATGCTCGTCGCTGAGGCCAGCGCCGCCTGTTGCGCCACACCAGAATCATAGGGCGGGTTAAGGTCGTCATCATCATTGTGGTAGTCAGCTTGCGAAGGTGAGAATATCGCAAAAAATCCGCCAGCCATTCCACCTGCCTTGATGCGCGGCAAATCCATATGGCCAAGCCCATCCCCCTCAACAAAATCCTCCGCCGCCCGCACCGATTTTTTCAACCAGAGCCGCAGGAGAACGTCGTTGTGACCGTCAATGATGGGGGGATGTGTCATTAATGCCGAGAGCAATTTTGGATCAGACACCCCCTCCCCCTTCGGGTACTCCCCCGGCCAAAAGGCCGAGGGAGAAAGAATCTTTTCCCCCTCAACGCGAAGCGATGGGGGAGTACCCCGAAGGGGGGAGGGGGTGTTTCAACACATTCGACTCTCAACCCTTCGCATACATCTCTGCGACATAATCCCAGTTCACCAGGCTATCCACAAACGCTTCAAGATACTTCTGCCGCGCATTGCGATAGTCGATGTAATAGCTGTGCTCCCACACATCGCAGCCGAGGATCGGTGAGGCACCGTGCATCAGCGGGTTTTCGCCGTTGGGTGTTTTCGAAATCGCCAGCTTGCCATCCTTCATGGAAATCCAGCACCAGCCCGAACCAAACTGTGTCAAACCAGCCTGCACGAAATCAGCCCGCATCTTGTCATAACCACCAAGATCAGACTCAATGGCCTTTTCCAAAGCACCGGGAATCTTTTTGCCGCCACCATGGGGCTTCATCCAGTTCCAGAAGTGCATGTGGTTGTAATGCTGGCCCACATTGTTGACGAGTCCGGCCGCCTTTTCAGCAAAAGCCGACTTGCAAATCTCTTCGATCGATTTTGAAGCCAGCGGCGATTCCTTCAGCAGGTTATTGCCATTGGTCACATACGCCATGTGGTGCTTGTCATGATGAAATTCGAGGGTTTCCTTCGACATATAAGGACCGAGCGCATCATAAGCGTAAGGCAGGGCGGGCAGTTCAAGAGCCATTGTCATTCTCCGGTTGGGGTATCGCAACAATCTAGGCGCTCCTGCCCCGGGATGCAAGGAAAGCCCCCCATGCAAAACTGCACAGGGAGCTGTCGCCTCAATTTCAGAATTTGCGTGTTATGCCAACGCGCACCACGCCCTCACCGAAGTCGAATTTCCTCTTCGTAGCATTGAGCTTTGCATCATCTTGAAATGAATACCCCAATGCTTCTGCCCGTGCGGTCCAATTGTCAGACAGGGCAAACTCGCCACCCACACCAACCACCAATCCGGCAACCGTCTTGTTATACTTGCCGCCCAGCGATGACTTCAGCTCGAGATCCGTCACTGCAAGACCCGCCGTGCCATAGAGCATCACACTGTCAAATGCATAACCGCCGCGTAACTGCATGGTGCCCACCCAATCTGATTGGGCTGTCACGTCGCCTAATCCGGCCACGGCCTTTTTCTTGTCCAAACCAACAGTACCAATGCTGCTTTCAACACCAAGCAACCAACCATCAGCCATGAAGTTGTAGCCTATAATGCCTGAGATATTTGCATTCTTGCCATCAATGTCCGTTTTACCTTTGCTGCCAATGCCCCGAAAATCAACTCCGGCACCGCCTGCCCCAAAACCAACACCTGCATAGAAGCCTTCCCAATCATGGCCCTTGTCCGGAATTGGCGCATCGGCATCAGCCGACTGCGCAGGGGCCAGCACCCCCATCATCAGTACGGCTGCCGTTAGGGTGAACAGGGAAAGAGTCTTGAACGTCATCGAAAATGTCCTCTACGCTTGGGGCCCAGAACAAGGCTCCGCCTTCCGGCGAAACGGGCCAGTTGATTTTAAGAATGTGCTTTTGAGCCGTTTTGCCTGTTTCAGCGCGCCACAGGCCCGCGAACATCGATCTTTAACATGCTAAATTGATCGATAAGCATTCAGTACAAAACAAACATCGTTGTGTCAAATAAAATTTCATGTTAAACGATAAATATTATGTGTTTATCAAATGGAGCAATCATGCTGTCAAAACCCACCGCTTCGGAAACCCGCTGGTTCATTATCATGGACAAGCTGTTTTGGGTCTTGTGGGTTCTGCTTCCTGTCACCGCCATCGGACTCCTGTGGATCGTCAACGATCCCAATTCCTACAATGCAGGCCTCACAGCGGAGCAATCAACCTGCATGGCAAATCTGCCCTTGCCGCCCAATTATTCAATGACGGGAAAACTTGCCTTAGGGAGCATCGTCGCATTCAGCTTCGTCTTTTACGCGGTGATCATGGGCATCCTGCACCGCATGATCAGACGATTTGCCAAAGGCAACCAGTTCGACCAACATACACTCAAAAGCATGCAGTGGTTTGGCATTATTCTCATTGCCTTTCCCTTTGCCGACATGCTGCTCACCTATATTGTGGGCTTCATTCTCAAACAAACCGGCGACGCAGGCCTTTACAGCATGTCCTACTTTCTCGATATCGGCCCCATCGCCGTTGGCATTTTTGTTTTGGCACTGATGCATGTCCTCAAAAATGCCATAGCCCTGAAAACTGAGAATGATTTGACTATCTAAGGCGAAAGACCATGCCGATTATTGTAAATCTGGATGTGATGTTGGCCAAGCGCAAACGGCGCTTGGGCGACCTGGCTGATGCAGTTGGTATTTCCATCCAAAACATGTCCGTGCTGAAAACCGGGCGCGCCAAAGCCGTGCGCTTTTCAACTCTTTCTGCCATCTGCCGCGAACTGGAGTGTCAGCCAGGCGACATTCTGGAATTTCAAGATGGCCCGGATACCGTCGAAGACGGGGAATGACACGGATTGACCACTCTGCCGCCCCAACACCATGCGACATCCATCACCAATGAATTAACAGTTACTTTGGCAAAATCCGTGTATGTGAATCGCGATACATTACCGGGCCTTTGGGGGAATCAACTTGCAGCAGTCGAAAAGCGGTCACTATCCGGCGGAGTTGCGCGGCTTGGTTGTCGAACTTCATAACCATTGCAAGGCCTATATGGACGCCGACAATCACAGGGCTTGGTGGCAGTTGATTTCAACGGCACTCATCTTTTTTCCTTTGGCCTTTCTCATGTATTGGCTGCAACCACTCAACAATCCGGCAGCCCTGCTTTTGGCGCTTCCGCTTGGTGCACTGCTCACCCGCTTTTTCTCACTGCAACACGACTGCGGTCATGGTTCATTCTTCACGTCGAAACGCACCAATGAAATCGTCGGCCAATTCATCAGTATACTGACGTTTACGCCATACGAACATTGGCGCAACTCCCATGCCCAACATCATGCAGGCTCCGGCAATCTCGACCGTCGCGGCATCGGCGATATTGAAACCATCACCGTTGAAGAATTCCAGAGTCTGACAACAGCGGGCAAATGGAAATATCGCGTTTTGCGACACCCGATAATCGCCCTCCTCGTTGGGCCGCCGATCTATTTTCTGATCTTGCAGCGTATGGCCATCGGTTCGAGTCTCAATCGCAGCAGCGCAATGCCGGGACTGTTGTTGCATAATCTGGCTCTTGTTATTTTCTACGGCGCACTCTGCTGGTTCTTTGGCGCAGCACTCATAATTTCAGTGGTTTTGCCGTCAGTACTGGTTGGCTCCTGGATCGGTGGTTGGTTGTTCTTCGTGCAACACCAGTTCGAAGAAACCCTGTGGGAAGGTGCCGACAAATGGGACGTTAAGATCGCCGCCCTCAAAGGTTCATCACACTTGCAATTACCGTCGGTGCTCAACTGGCTCACCTGTGATATCGGCCTCCACCACATTCACCACCTTTCCAGCCGCATCCCCAACTACCGCCTCCGCGCCTGCATGGCCGCAAACGAAGCCCTGCAAAACATCGCACCAAAACTCACAATCTGGCGCGCCATGACATCGATGCATTTGGCATTGTGGGATGACAAGGCAAGACGGCTGATTTCGTTCAGGGAATACGGATTGCGGCACGCTTAAAGCGGGAACTGACTTACCCTCATCCGGCCTTCGGCCACCTTCTCCGGTTGGAAGAAACGGGAGAAGGCGATGATCGTTTAGGCCTTCGCCCGCTCCTTTCAGCGGGAGAAGGTGCCCGAAGGGCGTATGTGGGAATGGGAGCGCCATGCTGCCATCACCCCCTGAACAACGGCATTCCCATCACCGCCTGCACAAACGTCAACACTGTCAACACCGTCACAACATTCGCCGTCCCATAAACCACACCGCGTTTTCCGCTCAGCGCCGCAAGCGGCACTACCTGCATCGCATGCAAACCCACAAAATGCGCCACCCGCAAATCACCGCCCGTGGTCGACCAATGGAAAAACGACAGGCCAGATGCATCGCCCAAAGCACCACCAACATTATGGCCTGTCTGCGAAGACATATATCCCGCAGTCAGCGTGCCCAAAACTGCACCCAGCACTAGCCCGAACCCCGCAGCTTCACGCCATAAATCACCTTTGCGATTATGCCAAATGCGAAAGCCCACATAAGCAGCAGTAAAAGTCAGCGTCAGCGCACCCAATCCCATGATGGCATAAAGTGCCGCCATCAGAGGCGTGCCCGTGTTGAAATGCGAAGCCTGATCCCGCGCAGCCTGCACAACGATATAAATGAGCTCCAACACCGCAGCGCCCGTCATCAATCGTACCGCCCAACGCAAACCACGCGATTGCCGCGACCCCACATCAAGCAACGACAGTGCCCAAGCCACTGTGGCGAAATGCACACCAAGCGACAGAAAGAACTTCGCAGGCTTTTCCCAAACGCTCACCCCCAGCAACAACCGGTCATCAATGAATGGCAAAACGCTGGATATGATGAAGCCCACAGCAAACACCACGACACAAATGCTCAAGGACCGGGATCCTGCCGCCACACCTCGCAAGAAATCCGCAAGCGGCATCGCATTGCTTTGACGCATCGTCATCGAATAATCACCCATGATCAATGACTCCTGATCTGCGTTGAAACAAAAGCCGGGCCACTTCGAACCCAACAAGTCCCATGGGGCCAAACATGAAGGTCAGCGGCAAAAGCGGAACCAGCAGCAACCGCGACATGCCAAGCGTCATGACTTCGCGGGCAATCCAGGCCCCCACAAATAAATCAAACGCCAGATAATGTACCCAGCCCGCCAGCGCCGCCCACTCTGACGTAAACAGAAGCTGCACATTGGCCAGCGTATCAAAACCGCCGGGCGCTTTGAAAAAGAAGAAAATGATCAGGGCTGAATAGACCACGGAAAATCCAAGCGGCCAAAATCGGCCCGCCACCTGGTCGCGCCAAATCGGCTTGTTCAGCAGAACACTGGCGATCAGCACAATCCAGCCCAGCAGGGCCGCCGGATTGGCGATTTGGAAGAGTTGGGCAGCAGTCAATTTCGGCACCTCCGGGTTAACAACAACCCGGAGATAGCCTACCATCTATCCACTGTCAAGATATTTTTACGATGTAAAGATCAACTGTTCCCGCCGCCCGCAGGATAACCGTTGGCCTTGTCACCCCAAACCTCTTTCACCCGCGCATCGCGGCCACAACCTTCGCGATAGCGGTGATAGGCGTCTGACTGTTTGATCCAGCCAAACCGCGTTAAAGTGCGTTTGTCGCCAAGATAATAGTTCTGATGATAGCCCTCAGCATCGAAGAACGAAGGCGTATCGCTCAGCTTGACATTCACCGCCTGCCCCACGTCCTTGGCTGCTTCCTTCAAAGCTGCAGCAGCCGCAGCTTTTTGCTTGTCGTCCAGCGGAAAGAGTGCCGGAATATAGCTGTCCCCCCGGTCACAAAACTGGCCCTCACCATCGGTCACATCAATGGTCCGCAAAAAATGCCCCACCAGCGATTCGTAGGAAATCACACTGTTGTCAAAAACCACTTTGACCGATTCCGTATAGCCCTCATGATTTTCATAACTCGGATTTTTCATGGCTCCGCCAGCATAGCCAGAAGTGGTCGAAGCCACCCCCTTCACATGGTCCATGTCACTTTCAACACACCAGAAACATCCGCCCGCAAAAATGGCAGTTTCCTCGGCGGCATGAACGGCAGGGGCCGCCAAACATCCAACGGCTAGTACAGTAGAAGCAAGCAGTGATCGAAACATGATAAATCTCCTTATGCCCCTCTATACGGCGGGAATGCACATTCAGCATTACACATCCCAACACAGATGCGTGAAATCAGGTCAGCGATTGTTCACTTGGCCCCAGGTTCTTAAATCTTGAGGTCCAAGATCCTTGATGTGGCGCAGCTTGGCAAGGGCGGATATCACAACCAGGTTTTGCTCGGGCCAGCGGGCGCAAGGCACAATCAAACCTTCTCCACCCAAAAACCGGGCTGCTTCGCCAATCTGTTGTGTCGTCGAATATTCTTGCTGCAACTTCGCATAATTCAATCTGCCGTAGTCTGACACATTGACGCCGAAAGGCATCAAGGCTTCGACCGACTTAAAGACATAAACGTGGCGAAGTTCGCACTCAAGTTCATGCAGGCGAATATCCAGCGATGATGGAAACACAGGTTGGCTTCGAGTCAGATGAAAATGCATCTCCGCTCGCGCTGCGTCAGGCGAAAGTGCTGTGTAGAGCACCTCAAAAGACCCATCGTCCCAACGTCCCTTTGGACTGGTTGCAAGCAGTGGATCCCGCCCGGCCCGCGCCATCCGCCAAATCCGGCCTTGAAAGGATTGCAATTTTTGAGCCTGCAAGCGGTCAAGCAGCTCGGGGTCTCGAATTTTTCGCATGTCTCAGAGGTAGGCAGCCGAGTCGAGCCGTTCGATAACGGTCAGAACCTCTTCGGCGCGACCAGCAGCGATCACATCCACCGCCCGTTCGCCATCCAGCTGCGGGTGACGGGAATACAGCCACAACCTCGCCTCATCCCGCGTGTAGCTGTCCCGCAAGCGGTTCACCACATAGTGCAGATCAGATAACATCAGCTGGGTTTTGGGGTGCGGCAGAGACATGCCCTTGCCCCAACGCGATACCGTAGCCTCTGAAACATCAACGATATTGGCCACATCAACGCTCTTTAAACCCGCAGTTTCCCGCAGATCTTCCAGATAGTGAACAAAACCCAATTCGGCCTTCAGCATGGCAACCTCACATTTTCCTTTCATCTATATAGCGTCATGAAAGAAAAATGTAAAGACTGTTCTATCGTCTGGTCAACCCGCCCAAAATCCCGCGCACCAGCGCATTGCCGATTGACCGTGCAATCGTTGTTCCCAACTGCCGCCCCACCGATCCCGCCACACCCTTCACAAATCTGTCGGTGGCCGATTGAGGTTCGCGCCTTGCGACCGAAGTCTGGGATTTTGCCACCTTGGCATCAGCTTTGGCCTGAACCTCTATCTGTTGCGCCGCAGCCCGCGCCTTGGCCTTGCCCGAAAGTCGCTCGTAAGCCGACTCGCGGTCCACCGCCGCGTCATACTGGCCGTAGACAGGCGAACCCTTGATCAACTTCGTCCGCTCGACCTCGGTGATCGGCCCCAGTCGTGACGACGGCGGGCAAATGAACGTGTATTCCACCATGGTGGGAATACCCTTGAGATCGAGCACAGACACCAGCGCCTCGCCCTTTCCCAATTCGGTGATCACCTTCTCGGTCTTGAATTTCGGATTGGGCCTGAACGTCGAAGCGGCAACCTGCACCGCCTTCTGCTCACGCGGCGTATAGGCGCGAAGCGCATGCTGCACCCGGTTGCCCATTTGCGCCAGAACACCCTCAGGCACATCCAGCGGATTCTGTGTCACAAAATAAACCCCAACACCTTTGGAACGGATCAACTTCACTGTCTGCTCAATCTTCTGCAGCAATCCGGGAGGAGCATCAGCGAACAGCAAATGTGCTTCATCGAAGAAGAACACCAGCTTCGGCTTTTCAGGGTCCCCTACTTCCGGCAACTCTTCAAACAGCTCCGACAACAACCACAAGAGGAACGTCGCATAAAGCATTGGCGAATTGATCAACTTGTCAGCCGCCAGAATATTGACATAGCCGCGCCCGTCCCGCGTGGTGCGCATCAAATCCTTGATATCGAGCGCCGGTTCACCAAAAAACTTGTCGCCGCCCTGTTCATCCAACACGATCAGTCGCCGCTGAATGGCGCCAATCGTCGTGTCGTTGATGTTGCCATAGTCCGTCGTGATCTCCTTGCCACGTGCCGCCAGATCTCTCAAAAGTGCCCGCAAATCCTTCAAGTCAAGAATGAGCAGGCCCTCCTCATCGGCAATCTTGAAGGCGATGTTGAGAGCCCCCTCCTGCGCATCAGTCAGACCCATCAGCCGCGACAACATCAACGGGCCCATATCCGTCACTGTGGTACGAATAGCATGGCCTTGCTCGCCAAACAGATCCCAGAAAATCGTTGGCGTTTCCTGAAAGCCGTAATCATCAAGACCAACTTTCTTGGCCCTCTCCAGCAAAAAATCCTTGGGTTCACCCTTCATCGAAATGCCGGATAAATCTCCCTTCACGTCAGCAGCAAACACCGGAACGCCAGCGGCAGAAAAACCCTCCGCCATGATTTGCAGGGTCACGGTTTTACCTGTCCCCGTAGCACCCGTGACCAGACCATGCCGATTGGCCAACGCCAGAAACAACTCTTCCCGCTTGTCGCTTTTTCCCAGAAAAATTGAATTGTCGGCCATTTATGGTAATCCCTGTTTTGTCGGTGGCAGTTTATAGCTGGGCAGTTGACGATTCCAAACGGACATTTCATGCAAAGTTTAATTTCGAAAATCACAGTGGCCACAGGCCTTGATCCACTCAAGGCCGAAAAGGCTGTGGGCATATTGTTGAATCTGGTGGCCACCCAAGGTGACAAAACAAAGGTCGCTGAACTCTTCGTAAAAATGCCAGGCGCTGCCGATCTGGTCGCGGCGCACGGCGGCGATGGCGCAGGCGGTGGCGGCTTGATGGGCATTCTCGCAGGCGGCATGATGGGTGGACCTTTGGCCATGATCACAAAACTTCAAGCCATCGGTTTGAACGTCGATCAAATCAAACAGGTGGGAACCCTCACACTAAACCACGCCAAAAAAGTAGCAGGCATAAAAGCCGTACGCGAAGCCGCAGCCAACATTCCCGGACTCAACAGTTATATTTGAAATTACGCCCATGCATCACGTCACGCGCGAAGATTGGTTGAAACGTGCACCAAATGCAGGGGCCGCACTGCAAGGTCGCTTTGAAGGTCCGCGCGCTTTTCGGTCCAGCCACGCACCTTGGCGCGTCTTGGCACGCGTTGACCACACTGATTTATCGGATGCACTCAAACAGGCCGAAGAAGATTTGGCCTGCGGTGTTGATGGTCTGGTTCTCACATCTCCGCACTTGGTGTCAATTCTCAAAGATCTTCCACTTCACAAATTTTCTATCTTCAACGAAGCCGGAGAGGCGGGTGCAGAAGCCATCGCAGCACTGATCGGAACACTGCCACTTGATCCCCAACATTTGAACATCGACTTCGGATCGACAGAACCCAAAGTCATCGAACGCCTGATCACGCAAGGCTTCACCGGCCCCTTCATACGGGCAGATGGTCGCGTCGGCCATGCCCATGGCTTGACCGACGCGCAGGAACTGGGCGCAACGCTCAGTATTGCCAGAAGCCGTTTGCAAATTCTTGCAGCTTTGAAATTACAGGCTGTCAGCATCACACTTGCAGCCACGCAAAACCCCTTCGCAACCTTGGCGAAATTTCGAGCGGCCCGCATTCTGTGGAAACAAGTGCTCGCCGATTTAAAACTGCCCGATGCCCCACTCGCCCTTCACGCCGAAACATCCCGCATGATGATGGCTGATGTTGACGCCCTCACAAATATCCTGCGTGCCGTCACAGCGATATTTGGCGCAGGGTTGGGCGGAGCAGATTCGATTTGCGTCATGCCATTTTCATCCACCCAAGGTACCCCCAATAATTTCGCACGCCGCATTGCACGAAATTCCCAGTTGGTGTTGCTGAACGAATCTCATCTATGGCGTGTTCAGGATCCGGCTGCTGGAGCGGGTTATGTTGAAGTTCTGACCCAACAGATGTGCGATGTAGCCTTGGATGTGATGCACAAGGCTGAAAAGGGTGATTGGCCTGTGGGTAATCGCCATCAGTCGGCAGTACGACCGATTATCGGCGTCACAAAATATCTAAGCGCGAAAAAGATGAAGGCGGAGATCGAAACCGCAAAGTCCCCCCTCCCCCCTTCGGGGTACTCCCCCAACAAGTTGGGGGAGAAAGTGCCGCGAGTCCTTCCCCAACGTGTTGGGGAAGTGCCCGAAGGGCGATGGGGGCCTTTCTCAACTCCTGAAGGTATCAAACTATCTCCCCGCTACGACGCCACCGATACTCCTCAGTACACAGATGAATTCCCGGGCTTCGCACCCTATCGCCGTGGCCCCTATCCCACCATGTATCTGTCGCAACCCTGGACCATTCGCCAATATGCAGGCTTCTCCACGGCTGAGGATTCCAACGCCTTTTACCGCCGCAATCTCGCAGGCGGACAAAAAGGCCTCTCCGTCGCCTTCGACCTCGCCACCCATCGCGGCTATGACTCTGATCATCCGCGCGTCAGCGGCGACGTTGGCATGGCAGGGGTCGCGATCGATTCCATCTACGACATGCGCACGCTTTTTAATGGCATTCCCCTCGATCAAATGAGCGTGTCCATGACCATGAACGGTGCCGTATTGCCGATCATGGCGCTCTATATCGTGGCCGCAGAAGAACAGGGCGTGCCGCCAGCAAAACTTGTCGGCACCATCCAGAACGACATCCTCAAAGAATTCATGGTGCGCAACACCTACATCTATCCGCCCGATCCCTCGATGCGCATCATCTCCGACATCTTCACGTACACGTCGCAGAAGATGCCGAAGTTCAACTCGATCTCGATCTCCGGCTATCACATGCAGGAGGCCGGC
>CAXTLE010000051.1:0-13805 GCA_964244855.1 uncultured Aestuariivirga sp.
GGAGGACAACATGAATATCATTACAGCCTTGGCTATCGTTATCGGCGCACTGGCGGCCGTTGCAACTTATCTGTGTCTGGGAACAAGTCTCGGTCTACAGGTCTGGGCCCTGTTTATCGGTTGGGGCAGCTTTTATCATACTGGTGGAAAAGAAGCCGGCCTACAAAAGTCTGCTGTCAATCACATCTGGGGCGCTTTGGTTGCGGCAATCGCTTTGATTGTCGTTGGCAAAGTTGCTGGAAGCGTTGCAGTCACATCATTGCTTGTTGGCATTTCGGTTGTCGTGTTGGTTCTGGGCGCTCACTTGCCCTTGCTGTCAACAATTCCCGCTGCGGTTTATGGTTATGCCTCAACGGCAGCATTTACGCTGTTATCCGGCGTCGCACTGACTGATGGTGGAGCCGTATTCAAGGCGGCTGCCATGGTTGTCGCATCAATGATCGTCGGAAACATCTTTGGTTACGTGTCGGAAAAAGGCGCCGGTATGTTGGCGAAGAGCTGAACAACTGGTCCCTCCTCCCCGCGAAGAGGGACCCTTTCGAACTCACAATCTTAATACACGCCTTGCTCGTCTGCATCGGGAATTGAGACTTCAGGATCGTAGCCCGATTTCGCAAGTTCCTGTGCTGCTTCAAACCCCTGCGCGGCTGATTGATCAATCATGGACTTGCCACCAGCAATGTCCTGCTTGACACCAAACCCGCGCAGAAGGTTTAGTCCGTAATTGAATTGCCCGACTTTGTAGCCGCGATCAGCCGACTTTTTGTCCCAAGCTGCGGCATCTTCCGGACTCTGTCGCGTCGCATAACCATTTTGCGACATGTAAGCTTCCCACGGATAGGCTGCGTCAACACCAGCTGCGACGCATTTGTCAAAAATCTTTTTGGCATCCGAATGATTGCCCGCTTTGGTGGCCCAGTATCCGTAGACACAGGCGGTGGATTTGCCGTCCTTGAAATCATACTGGTTGGCAAAATAATTCAGGGTCTGCTCTTCGGGATTGTTTTGACCATCATCGATCAGCTTGTCGCCGACTTCCGCCTGGGCTGAACCAGCAAGGCAAGCCAGAGTGACAATTGCTGCGTTAATGTATCTCATCACATTTGCCTTTTCACGAGGGAACGACGGGATTGCAACTCAAAACCGCAAGAATGATCCAAAGAAAGTTTCGCTATCATGGCACCGGCAAAACCGCCACACCCCAAGGATAGCGACCAACCTTGACGCTGTTAACAGCTTCAAGTGTTGCAATGTCGATTACCGTCACATCGCCTGAAACACCGTTGGTGGTGAAGAGTTTGTCTTCTTCCGGCGTGAATGCAAGCTGCCAGACGCGTTTGCCAACCAGAATATATTTCAGAACCTCATAGGTATTTGCATCGATCACAGCCACATGGTTTGAGGGGCCCAAAGCAACGAATGCGTATTTGCCATCCCTTGTCAGCTTGATTCCGACGGGCTGAATCTTGTCGCGCGACACACCTTGAATCTTGAACTTGATTTCATGAATCTGCTGCCTTGTGCCCGTATCAAGAATATGAACTGTGCCTCCAACTTCTGCTGATACCCAAAGTTTTGAGCCATCGTCGGCAAAACGCGCGAACCGGGGCCGCTGACCCACAAGCGTTGCAGCCACCTGCTTTAATGTTGTCGTGTCGATCCAGTGGACCATGCTCGAAGTTTCAGATGTGGTAACTGCAATTTTTCCGTCAGGACTGACGGCCATGCCTTCAGGTTCGACACCGACATCAACTTGGCCTCTCACTTTTTTTGCAGCAATGTCGATGACAGTCGTAACCGCATTGTTTTCGTTGGCGACGAACAGTGTGTTGCCGTCGGGGGACAAGGCAAAGGTTTCGGGGTCTTCACCCGACGGAAGGTCATCAATGATTTCACCTGTTGCGACATCCATTATTTCAATGGCGTTGCTGTCTGACGCGCAGATGTAGAGAGCTTTAAAATCTTTTGAAAAAGTTATGCCGCGCGGTCGCCTGCCGGTTTTCAATATCTTCTTGATTTCAAACGTTGTGCTGTCGAATACCGTGATGGTATTGTCTTTTTCGTTGGAGACGTAGACGTCATGGGCGAAGGCGGGCGTTGTTAGCCAGATCAACAAAGCAATTGTTATGCATTTTGTTGCGAGCCTGCTTGCCATTATTCTTTCGCCTCCGGAAATTTGTCGCACTTTGTTTCAGGCTTGTCACGACCCAGGGTATCAAGATCGTCGAACTCATGTAAAAACATGTCAAAGGGCGCCATGGCGATTTGTGTTTCTTTGGTAACCAGATGTATGGGCTGGCGCAATTGTCCGTTCCATCGACGATAGCTGATACCGCGCCCTTTGAAAGCTGAGAGTTTCAGGTTTTCACTCATAATGTAGTTACGTAATATTTTGATGTCAGCCGACCTGGTGCGCACCACTGCTTCGCCGACACTGCGTATGGCAAGCCAAGCCGCAAAGTCGATTTCGCCCATGCCACGGTGTGCTTGCTTGACAAAACGATTTTGCAGCTGGATGGCTCCCCATGGCTCAACCACATCTGACCAGCCCGCCGCCACCAGACCATGCGTTCCCGCAACAATTCGCGGCAGGTCTGTGTTGTATTGGATCAGCGCGCCAAAATCATCTGCTTCATCAGCAATCAGAACCGCATCGTATTCTTGGCCTTGGGTGATCAAAGGAATTTCCGTAGCAGCAGATTCACGCATATCGCCTTCCAGTGCCCAAGGTTTTTCTGCAACGATGCTGTGACCAAATTTTATGGCCGAACTGCGCAGAGCCTCTTCATAGGCCTTGTCTTCTGCCGTGGCACCTGGAAGCAACAGCCAGTTGGTCCATTTTTTAATCAGTAGATATTGCGCAATCGCATCGGTCAGCATTTGCCGGGAGGGAATTGTGTGCAACATGTTGCTGCGGCAGTTTTCTTCACGCAATGCTTCATCTCGGCTTGCAACATTGAATATAATCTTGTCTTTCAGGGCTGGCAAGTCGGCAATTTTCAACAGTTCTGCGGCAGGTGCATTGACCAGAATAAAGTCCGGCAATATCGCTTTTTCTTGCAATGTCACCGCAAGACTCTGTCCGACAGGCGCTATCACCTTGGCAAGTTCGAACGCGTCCGAAGTGAAGCGACCCGTTTCGTTGTTATCCTCCAGTGCTAATATTGCACCTTGAAATCCCCGGTCTTCAGGCAAAGGGTGAAGACCAGACAGCGTGGCGGGGTGTACAAATTTTTGTTCGGCATAAAGTATATTGATGTGAAGACCATCGGCAATTGCTGCGGTGCAGCAGAGTAGCTGACAAGAAATTGCGATAACGAGCCTGGCCCAATGAACTTTCATTTTCCAAAAACGTACCATTTATCCACCCAAATGCAATGCAGGACCAAAGTGCAATGGCCGCGATTTTGAAGCAAATGCTAGATCGACATACCGGAGGATCTTGTATGAAGAAATCTAAGTTGGCAGCTGTCGCAATTGCTGCCGTTGGTTTGTGCGCGAGCCTGGCGTTTGGTCATGGCAATGTCACGCCGCAACCGATTGATGTGGCTGGCTTGAAGCCTTTGGGTACGGAATGGCTCAAAGAGAATCCATATCGCAATGACGCCACTCAAAAAGAATTGGCAACAACCATTGGGGCATCGGGCTACAACCAAAACTGTGCCCGCTGTCATGGCCTCGAAGTGATTTCCGGAGGCATTGCCCCAGACTTGCGCTATCTTGAAGAGGGCAAGCTCGGCGATGAATGGTTCCTTGAACGCATCCGTGGCGGCTACACTCAAAACGGCATGACAAAGATGCCCAAGTTTGAAGGTATCTTCTCTCAGGAGGCCATGTGGGCCATCCGAACCTATATCGAGTCAAGGCCTCACGAGTGAAACTGCATCGCAGAACATTACTTCTGGGTAGTGTCGCGCTCATTGGATCAGTGCCAGCTTCTGTTGCGCAGACCACTGGCTCCCCCGGTGATACGCTTGATGAAATTACAACGCGGGGAACAATCCGGATCGGTCTTTATGACGACTATGCACCCTACTCTTATTTCGAAAACGGCGAGATCAAAGGCACCGATGCTGAGATTGGGAAACTGATTGCGGAAGCACTTGGTGTAAAAGCCGTTCTGGATTTGCGCCGTGCCGATGAAAATGTAGATGCCGACCTGCGCGACCATATATGGCGCGGACCAGTTGCAGGTGGCGACGTGGTCAACCTGTTTTTACATATGCCCATTGACCGGGAATTAGCGCTTCGCAACGATATGGTGGTCATGGGAGGCGCTTACGCTTCAGAAAAAACTGTGCTGAGCTGGAGTAAAACCCAACTCGGTGATATTCCTACCATGACAGACTTCACCGAATATAAAATTGCGGTTGAAAATGACTCGATTGCAGATTTCTATCTGAGCGGCCTTGCGGGCGGCGGTATAGTTAAAAACATGTTGCACGAAAAAAGCATGGGTGAAGCCATGGACCGGATGTTCTCAGGAGAAGCCGCAGGAGCGATGGGACCGATGGCGCAAATTGAGTTTGCCCTGTCCAAAATTCCTGAGAAAGCCAAGTTTTATGGCGTGGGCAAAACTGTTCCGGCCGGGCTTGGCCAAGGCACCTGGAGCTATGGATTTGCCGTTCGCATGAATTATCGCGACCTCTACTATGCGGTGGAAGAAGCGCTGGCAAATGCCGTTGCCGATGGCCGCATAAAGGCCATCTACGAAAAATATGGCCTCAGCTTCAACCCACCCCCCCCTCCCAAGGAAGAATAAAGTGGCCTTCGTGCGCAAGCTGCTATTGATGCTCTGTGTACTGATGATATCGGTAACTGCCGAAGCTGCCGAACTTACGCGCGAAAAGCTGGCCGCAATTTTTCCGGCCCCCATGGAAGTGGGTGAACAGGACGCCGCTTTTCCGGTTTGGCCTTTGTTCAATGGCGGTGGTACTGATCTTGTCGGCTGGGTGTTTGAAACCACTGACCTTGCACCCATTCCCGGCTTTTCGGGAACGCCGCCGAATTTGCTGGTGGCGCTGGCCGCTGATGGTACCTTCATCGACGTTAAGATCATCTCGCACCACGAGCCCATTTTCCTGGATGGACTTGGTGAAGAACCGCTGTTTAAATTTGTTGAGCAATATCGCGGCAAGGCGCTGGGCCGGCCTATCAAGGTTGGCTCCAACATCAACAGCGCCGAAAAAACCTCAAGTGGAGCTGTTTATGTCGACGGTGTGCTGAAAGCCACGGCGTCAGTGTTGATCATCAATCAAACAGTATTGGCCTCGGCCTTGAAAGTGGCGAGAGCCAAGCTCGGGGTGGCAGGTGCATCAACCAACGCAACACCTGCGCGGCCCAACACTGAAGTCCTTGAAAAATTGTCCTGGGCACAGTTGCTCGCAAAAGGTCTGGTGAAACGCGTTGAGATTACCAATGTGGAAGTCGACAAGGGCTTTCACGGTTCCATTGTTGAAGAAACCGATGAAGCGTCCCTGGCCAAACCGAGTGAGAACTTCGTCGATCTTTATGTGGCAGACCCACTGGTGCCGAGTGCAGGGCGCGCCATTCTGGGTGACAAATCTTACGACAAACTTGTGTCGGATTTGCCTGATGGTCAACCTGCCATCCTCGTCATTTCTGCAGGGCGCTGGAGTGTGCAAGGTAACGACTGGACGCCGGGGTCGGTGCCGGACCGACTGGTGGTCAAGCAAGCTGGCCTGCCCATTGTGGTGCGGGATATGGCGTTTTCAAAAACGTTACCTTTGGTTGGTGTGCCATCGCAGGAAGTGATGATCCTGAAAATTCCGGCGACGGCGGGATTTGATCCCGCTTCACCTTTCGAGGTGGTGCCGCATATCACCCGGGCCAAGGGCATCATTTATCCTGAGCTTGTCTCCATTGACCCTGCTCGCACATTGCAGTGGCCAGCGGATTACTACATCATTGATAAATCCGAAGCAGCCACCGAAGGCTGGCGCGCCATTTGGGTTCAGCGCAAGCTTGATCTGGCAATCTTGATCACGTCTCTCGTGGCATTGACGTTGGCTCTGATTTTCCAAAAACAACTCACCCGCAATGCAACGGCTTTTTATGTTTTCCGCATGGGTTTTCTGGCCTTTACACTTGGCTTCATCGGTTGGTATGCGCAAGCCCAGCTCTCGGTGGTCACACTTGCAGGTGTCGTAAAAGCTGCGGTGCGGACGCATGACTTTTCCTATCTGCTCTGGGACCCGCCTTCACTGGTGTTGTGGATTTTTACCATTGCAACGTTCGTGATGTGGGGGCGCGGTGTTTTTTGCGGCTGGCTCTGTCCATTTGGCGCAATACAGGAATTTGCGGCCGAGATCAGCAAGCGCTTCAGTATTCCGCAATTGCGCATATCCGATCAACTGGACGGGCATCTACGCAAGCTGAAATATCTAACGCTGGCGATGATTTTGATGGCTGCTGTTTACCCCTCGTCTCTGTCAGAAAAGCTGGCAGAAGTTGAGCCTTTCAAAACCTCCATCACGATGGTTTTCATGCGTTATTGGCCCTTCGTTACCTATGCAGCAATGCTCATTCTGGTGAACCTCTTCGTTTATAAGGCTTTCTGCCGTTATCTGTGCCCGCTCGGTGCCATGATGGCGATTGGCGGAAAGCTGCGCATGAATAACTGGATACCGCGCCGGGTGGAGTGCGGCTCACCCTGCCAATTGTGCAAGGTAAAATGCCGTTATGGTGCGATCGAAAAATCCGGTGCCATCAAATACGATGAATGCTTTCAGTGCCTCGATTGCGTGCAGATCATCTACGAACCCAAGATGTGTGTACCCGACATTCTTGAAACCAAGCGCCGCAATATCCGCACACTCGTGAGGGCACCCGCATGATTAACAGACGCAACGTCATTTACGGCGCAGTTGGTTTGGGTGCCTTGGCAACAACAGCAAAAAGCGATGGCATTACTGTTTCGCGCTCTGGCACCGCATTTGGAACGACAGTGCGCTTGACGGTGACAGCCACAAGTTCACTGAAGGCCAATGCCGCGCTCGATGAAGGTTATGCAGCGATCCGCGCTGTACATGCTGCTGCCAGCCTGTTTGACACAAACAGTGAACTCGCACGTTTCAACGCTGGTGAGCAGCTGTTGGCGCCTTCCCCCGTCTTGCGTCATCTTGCTCTGCTGTCAGATCGTCTTTGGCTTGAAACTGGCGGGGCTTTTGATGCGACGGTGCAGCCGCTATGGTCAGCATGGCAAAGGGCGATGCAAGACCAGCGGCAACCTCAGCCTTTTGAAATTGCCGCTGCATTGGCCAATGTTGGTTGGCAAGGGCTAGACATCATGGGGCTTCCGGTTGGACCTCGCCACATCACATTCAACGGAATTGCACAAGGCTACGCAGCTGACTTGGTCATGGCCGCATTTTTAGGGCATGACGTCACGTCGGGCTTTGCCGATACCGGCGAAATTGGCATTTGCACTGGTGAAGCAATGCCCAATTCCAGGTTGGCCATTCGCGATCCGCGCGGGAACGGAAATGCCCTCGGCCATATTGATGTAGCTTCAGGATTTGTGGCCACCAGCGGTGACTATGCCACTGCCTTCACGCCAGACTTCAGCCATCACCATATTTTTGATCCGGCTTCAGGGCAATCGCCCGCTGACCTTGCCTCGGTAACGGTAACTGCCCAGTCCGGCGCACTGGCAGATGGTTTGGCGACTGCTTTCATGGTTATGGGATTGAAAAAATCGCAAACATATATTGCAAGCCACGAAAACATTGCTGCACTTCTGATCACCAAAAACGATAAAATCCATGTGGCGGGAAACTTGCGCTACCACACCTGAAGCTTCATCAGAGCCGCAACATTGATGCCAGCATGGGCCGCAACAGAATAGACAAAGCTGCCAGTTGCAATACGAATGCCGACGAACAAGGCCGCAGCGGGCACAACGGCCAAAACCTTTGGAAGGCCGCCGATCAGATAATGTGAAAAGCAGAAAACCAGAAATGACAGAACCGCCACCTGCCAAAGCGCCAGACCTTCTGCTTCCTGGAACAGAATACCGCGGTCTGTCAGTTCTTCAATGAAAGGTGTGAGCAGAATTGTGGCTATGGACGACATGGCAAACAGACTCTGGGTTTGCCTTAAACCGCTGAAAATGCCGCCTACAACAGAGTCAGTTGTAGCGCCGCCATTTACAATCGGCTGGCCAAATGCAGCATCAAACAGAAACTGATGCAGGGGATGATTGAGAAAAATTGCAAAAATCAGTCCCGCTATGCCGGACGCGATAAAAAACAACCAGTTGAACCGAATGGGAAACATTCCGCGCCAATAATTTCGGGCCACCGCAATAGCAGTCACAATCACAGCAATGCCGAAGGTAAAGGTATTGACAAATCTGGCGAACCAGACTGCGCCTGGAAAACTGAGCTGGTTCATGAGCAACCATTCATTCAGACCGGAATTTGCTACGGCCCTGTTCACCAAAGTGGCCAAGGCTGAAATTCCAAATACAAGCACCGTCGCGCGCAGGGCAGTCGTGATGTGCTGCAAAGGCCCTACTCCCGTTCTATGGAATCAGGTTTCAGCACTTTGTGAACTTCCACAACGATGGAGAATATCCAGAAAGCCCGTGGCATTCCAGGCCGAGCGACCAATGAATAGCCCATTGATGTGGGGACAGTTTACCAATTCGGCGCAATTTCCAGCGTTCACGGAACCGCCATAGAGGCAGGGAATGTTCCGGCCCAGAACGTGTTTTGCAACGGCAATAATTTCGGCCTGCCGCGCATCGGCATAGTCGGACGTTGCAGGGATGCCGTTGACGCCGATGGCCCAAACGGGTTCATAGGCCAATAGAATATCGGCTTGTTTCTGTTGTGCCGACAACGTGCCTAAGGCGCCGCGCACCTGGTTTTCCAGAACAGACTGAGCCTGTCCTGACTCGCGTTCGCTGAGCGTTTCCCCCACACAAACCAGCGGTATCAGTCCATGCCGCACAGCAGCTTCAGTTTTCAGACCCACTGTCTCATCAGTCTCGCCGAAGTGTTCGCGGCGCTCGGAATGACCGAGTTCGACCATATCGAGATTGCAGTCCTTCAACATCAAGGGTGAAATTTCGCCGGTCCAGGCACCTGCGTCCTCCCAATGCATGTTTTGCGCACCCACCTTGATGCGGGTTTCATCCAGGCACGACTTCACGTCTCGAACGGCAGTGTAAGGCGGAATGATGAAGGGTTGAATGTTGGGCGAAATGCCGTTGATGCCTGCCTTCAAATCCTGCGCAAACTGCTTGGCCTCGGCCAATGTCTTATTCATTTTCCAACTGGTGCCGATCCAGAAGTGCCGTGGTGCAGTCATATTCCCTATCCCCTCAGATACTCGGTGCCGCAGTCTATATGTGGTGACCAGAACGCAACGCTTTCTGCAATCTGTTCGACAACTTGACGATCATTGGGTTCGCGTTCCTTGAAACTCAATTCCAGGCAAATTTCATTGTCACGGGCACCACCGTCGGCAAGGGCAGCCAGCAATGGCGCAGGTTGTATGCGTCCTTTCACGTTGAACTCTGCTGTGAAGGGACGGTGGCCACCTTTGTCCATGAGGCTTTGCTTGATATGAATGATGGGTGAAACTTTCGGCACAGCCCTGGCCCAAGCGTAAGGATCAAAATCATCCACGTTTTTTGAAGTGACATCTCCATGATCAATGTCAGCCATCATCCACATCGGTATCGCCATGTTGGCTTCTGTCAACCGCTGTTGCAACGCCAAGCAGTTTGAAATGCTTTCGCCAAATTCCCGGCCTACACTCATGGGTTCCCAGAAGACGTAAGACAATCCAGCACGCTTTGCGTGTTCCGCCACTTCGGACCAGCATTCAATGGCAATGCCGGTCAGTTCTTCCCGCCTGCTTTCGCTATCGAAATCCTTGTAGGTGAAAATGGCAAATTGCGTCCCCACAGAGGTTCCACCCAAATCCGCTGTAATGTCTGCAAAGGATTTGAACCAATCAACATAATATCGGCGCACGTCGCGGTCGGGGTGGCCGAAATGATTGAGCCTGCCATAGGGGCCAGTCATGGCACTGGTGATGCGCACACCTGTGCGGGTCAAGGCCTTTGACATTTGCCTTGTCAAACGGCGAATAACAGAGGCTGGCCATGAGGGATTGATGAATTCATGAGTCAGCTGAATATCCCGAATTCTGATCTGGTGGGCAATGGTGTCAATCAGGTCATCACAGTCGGCAAAGCGGTTCACCAATGGGTTGGTATTGAGTGACAATGTCAACGTCATACTGTGTTCCCAATCTTCACAAGTCGGCCTCACTTGGTTTTTGCAAGCACCACATTCCATTCGCATTTGCGGAATGGGTTGGGCATGCCAAGGGAAGCTGCCAGTTTGGGATCATCCACAATCTTGAAATCGGCAATCAGACTTTCCTTCACTGCAAACACCGCATCATCCTTCAACCATGGGCAATCCGGGGTGAAAATGTGCGTGATGACTTTTTCATAGCCTGGCGCCGTGATTATAAAATGCAAGTGAGCGGGCCTGTTGTGGTTGCGGTCCAGCGCTTGCAACATTTTTCCGACCGTACCATCAAAAGGAATGGGGTAGAAGCGCGGGGTGACAGACCGGAACGAATAATCACCGTCCTTGTCTGACGTGAAAACGCCGCGCAGATTCATGTCGGGTTGAATGCCTTTTTGCTGCACGTCGTAATAGCCTTCGTCATTGGCCTGGAACACATCGAGTGTCACCCCGGCAATGGGCTTGCCCTTGGCATTGGTCACCTTGCCATGAATCCAGACCGGTTCGCCCTTGCCATCAAGGCAGATGTTGGCACCGTTGGGATAGTGCGGCGCATTTGGAATATAGAAGGGACCAAGCACAGTCGATTCCGTCTCGCCGGACATCTTGCTGTTGTTGATTGATTCCACCAGCATGGAAATGCCAAGCGTATCCGACAGCAAAATGAACTCTTGCCGCCAGTCAGTTGAGAGATGCCCCGTCCTGGTGAGGAACTGAATGCCGTGCATCCATTCATCGAGTGTGATGTTGGTTTCCTTGATGAAAGCATGCAAATGCTTCACCAGCGAATTGAAAACTTCCTTGGTGCGTTTGTCAGCTTTCGGCCCGGCACGGTCCTGTACAACTTTCACAGAATCTTTCACCGTGAAATAATATTTGGCACCCTTGTTTTTGCCTATTTTCTTCTTTGCTGTTTTTTTGGGGGCAGGCTTTTTTACTGCTTTTTTCGCCATGATCAGTGTCCCAGTATTTTTGTGAAGGCGGTTGAAATGTCCTTGTCGGCGCTGGCTGACATTTTCATGGCGCGGAACGCCACGTGTTGGTCAGGTCGCACCAGCAGGCAGCCCGAGTCCGAAATCTCGCGGATGTTCGCCCAGTCACCCGCATGGTCTTCGTAGTCGCGGCGCGGACCGATAACGCGGGTGTTGATGGTGACGTCGAGTGATTTTACAATTTTCTGCACAGCCTCCACCCAAGCCTCACCACCAATGCCAGTGATCAGTGTGAAAGCACCTTGTCCGGTAATGTCGAGTGTCGAATGCTGCTGGCCCGCATGATCAAACACCCACGCATGCGGAATGCGTGCACCCGGCGACGTCGTCGGCACATAGTGCAATTCCATATCAACGCCATCACCCGGTGCCGTCACACCATCGGCAATAGCAGCATTTGAGGCATAGCGCTGGTTCATCTCCACACCATGGCAATCAAACTCGTACTTTTTGAAAGCAATCGCCTGACGCAGTGCCTCGCGTTGCTGTTCCGCCGCCGCATTCGCATCACAGCGCGCATCCATGTTACGCTGGATTTTCGCATGATCAACACCACCATCCATGCCCAACGCCTGGAAGATGGGCCCGAATTCGCCGATGGATTTATTGGCGCGGGTGACGATCTGTTTTGCTATTGGTGCGCGTTCTTCCGAGAAGCTCTCAAGAAGTTTCGGCGTGGCCTTACCTTTCAGCACGAGGGCCAATTTCCATGCGAGATTGAATGCGTCTTGAATGGACGTGTTGGATCCTAAGCCATTCGAAGGCGGATGCCGATGCGCCGCGTCCCCCATGATGAACACGCGGTCCTTTTGCATATGCGTGGCATACATGTTGTTGACGGTCCATGTGCTGGTGCTCTTCACCTCGATGGGCACAGTCGAGTCTCCTATCAATTGGTGGCACACGCTCTTGGCAAACTCATCGCTCACTTCTGGTGCCGGTTGGTTGATGTCGTAACCCCAGATGATCAGCCATTCATTCCAAGGCCTGACCATGCGCACCACACCCATGCCAATGCCGCCAACATCCGCACCGGGCTGCATCACCCAATATAAAACTGAAGGACGGTGCGCGACGAATTTTGAAAGATCTGCCTTGATCAAAATATTGATCGAACCACCAACACCCATATTGCCTTCGAAAGGCAACCCCGCATGTTCGGCAACCAGTGAATTGCCACCGTCGGCACCAATCAGATATTTGCAGCGCACGGTAAAGTTCTTGTCCGTCAAACGGTCCTTCACGGTGACCGTCACACCATCCTTGTCTTGCACATGCGAAATATACTCGCAGGACATGCGGGCTTGCGCGCCGCGCGAGCATGCGGTTTTGAACAGCAGCGGTTCCATGAAAGTCTGCGGCAAATCGTTCATGAATGTGGGTGAGGACAGGTAATGTTCGGCGCGCGACGTGGGATGCTTGCCCCAGCTTTTCATGCGGCCCAATTCCTCGCCTGCCAGGCTGACGCAGAAAACATTCTCGCCCATCAAATCCTGATCGGTAGCATGCATATAGGCTTCGGCTTCCACGTCCTTGCCCAGATCACGCAACACTTCCATGGTGCGCTGATTGGTAATGTGCGCACGCGGTGTGCTGGCCAGCCAGCGGTAACGGTTGATGACCAGCGTTTCCACACCTTGCGTGGCGAGAAGCGCGGCCATCGCCGAGCCGGCGGGGCCCGTGCCAATAATCATCACATCAGTTTTTATGTCAGCCATATTGTCCTCTTATGTGGGCCTGCGGCCATGATAGGCGTCGTCAAGCAATGTGCGAATGGCATCGCGCTGCAACGGGCGCGGATTTGGATAGGGATTGGCAACCGCAATAGCAGCCGCCTTGTCGAGACCGGATTCCGGCATGCCGATATCTTTGAGGGCAAGCGGTGCACCAAGCTTTTTGGCGAGATCATAGAGGCCCCGCGCTGCCAACGGCGTACCGAGCGCCCGCGCGATACGCTTCATCGCATCTTCGCTGCCGGGCGCATTATAAGCCGTCGCGTGAGGCAGGATGACTGTATGGGTTTCGGCATGCGGCAAATCAAATGTGCCACCCAGCACATGGCACAGCTTGTGATGCAGAGCCATGGCAGCAGATCCCAACACCGTTCCGCAGAGCCACGCACCATACAATGCTTCGTCATGTCCAGCTTTGCCACGCGGCAATGCAGCAGCCAGAGCACGGATGCCTTCCTCAGCCATCAGTGACACCACTGGATTGCCATCAACCGCATAAAGCCCTTCCACCGCATGGGCGATGGCATTCATGCCGGAGGTAGCTGCGAATTTGTCAGGCAGTGTATTGAGCAGATCAGGATCATAGATCACCGCTTCCGGCTGGATTTTCGGATCACGCTTTGTGGTTTTCGCACCTTCAGCAGTTTCACCGAGGATGTTTGTCATTTCGGAACCTGCATAACTCGTGGGGATCACGAGTTGCGGACAATCAGTGCGGAAGGCGATGGCCTTGCCGAGCCCTGTAGATGATCCGCCGCCGAGAGAAATGACCCCATCAGCTTCACGCT
>CAXTLE010000052.1:0-13795 GCA_964244855.1 uncultured Aestuariivirga sp.
GCCTGAACTGGAACTTCGTGACAATGGAAGTCCACGGCATCACCGATGACTGGTCGGACGTCAGGGGCTCAGAACCCATCTACGCACAAGGCAAACTCATTGGCCGCGCCACCAACGGTGGCTTTGGTTTCCGCGTGAACAAATCACTGGCACTCGCGATGGTGAAACCGGATTTCGCAGCACTTGGCACAGAACTCGAAGTGAAAATTCTCGACAGGCAGTTCAAGACAACCGTGATTGCCGAAAGCCCCTATGATCCGGACAACGTGGCACTGAGAAGCTGATGACACGATGACGTTTCCGCCTGTGTTAAGTGAAATACACGGGCGGGACACGAATCAATGACGACAACTGACCAAACCTACGCACGCGGCGTAAGCTTCGTTCTTCTCGCCACAATCGGCTGGTCGATTTCCGGCCTGTTCGTGCGGCTTATGCCGGAACTTTCGGGTTGGGAGATCAATTGCTGGCGCGGCTTTTGGACGTCAGTCAGCATACTGTGCTATCTCGTGCTGGCTTACGGCAACAATACGTTTGCTGCCTTCCGTCGCGTACCCGTCACCGCATTGCTCTTGTCAGCGGGCTTCTTTGCCTTCGGTTCCACCATGTACGTGACATCACTGACTCTCGCCTCAACAGCAGTGGTTTCGGTGATTGGGGCCACATCACCCCTCTTTACCGGACTTCTCAGCCCATGGGTGACAGGTGAGAAACCGGGCTGGGCCGCGTGGTCGGCGGCAATCATGGCCTTGATGGGAATGACCATCATTGCCAAGGACGGATTACAATCTGGCAACTGGATTGGCATGGGCGTGTCACTTCTGGTGCCCTTTTGCTTTGCCATGCAGACCCTGACCCTGCGCCGTTACCGCGCCGTTGATATGACGCCTGCGATTTGTGTGGGCGGTATCATGGCTTTTGTTGGTGCTGGTTTTGCGGGTTACTTTTTCCAGGCAGGCGGTGGCTTTGATGTGCCGCTGAAATATGTGGGTCTTCTCGCCGTGATGGCACTTGTGCAACTCGCCATTCCGCTGATATTTTATGCCAAGGGAGCAAGGTCGGTACCCGCCATCACCTTGTCTCTTATCGCCATGCTGGATGCGGTGCTCAATCCCCTCTGGCCGTGGCTGGTGGTAAATGAAGTGCCGGAACATGCGGCTTTCGTCGGTGGTGGCATCATCGTGGCGGCAGTTCTGTTGTCGATCTTCGGCACGCAATTCCATCGCTGGAAAACATCATGACAGCACGCGCAACCTTGATCGGCTTCACCGCCATTTTGATGTGGGCCTTTCTCGCCCTGCTCTCCACGGCAGCCGGACCCATTCCACCATTCCAGCTGACGGCCATGTGCTTTTTTCTCGGTGGCATGACGGGAGTGGTGAGTTGGATCTGGCGACCGCAAGCGATCACGTCATTGCGACAAGGCTGGCAGGTCTGGCTCACAGGCACTTTTGGCCTCTGTGTCTATCACTGCCTCTACTTCTTCGCGATCCAGAACGCGCCACCAGTCGAAGCAAGCCTCATCGCCTATCTCTGGCCGCTGTTGATTGTACTCTTTGCCGCATTGTTGCCGGGAGAGAAATTGCGGTTACATCACATCATCGGTGCCGTACTGGGCCTTGGGGGCGCAATCGTCATCATTACCAAGGGTGGTGCTATCGGCCTGTCTGACGGTCTGAAATCCGGCCATCTCTATGCTCTCGCTTGTGCTTTCATCTGGTCAGGCTATTCAGTGCTGTCCCGTCGTTTTGGCGATGTACCAACGGATGTTGTGGCAGGTTTTTGCCTGATCACCTCTGTCGTTGCAGCCATCCTGCACTTTGCTCTCGAAACAACAGTCCTCCCCGCAACGCCATCGCAATGGCTCGCCATTCTGTTGCTCGGCCTGCTGCCCCTGGGTGTTGCCTTCTACACCTGGGACTTTGGCGTGAAGAAAGGCGACATCATGGTGCTGGGTGCTGCAAGCTATGCTGCTCCGCTGCTGTCCACCCTCGTGTTACTGGCAGGCGGTTTTGCCATCTGGCACTGGACCATCGGCCTTGCCTGCCTGTTGATCACCGCAGGAGCCGTGATCGCCGCCAAGGACATGTTCTTCAAGCGAAAGTGATCAGCGGAAGTTATTCTTCCGTGTACGGAGTTCCCCAAAAACTTCCACATCAGTCGCACGTTCCATGCCGAGATTGGCACGTATCTCTGGCGATGCACAACGAAAATAGGGATTGGTTTTCAACTCGTCCCCAATGGTTGTCGGACATGTCATCTTCCCCGCAGCCCGCAAATTCGCAACCTCTGTTGCCCGCATTTGCAGCGCCCGGTTTTCCGGCTCAACCGACAAGGCAAACCTGGCATTGGCCTCGGTATATTCATGCCCGCAGTAAAGCGAAGTCACGGGGTGAATGTCGCGGAACTGGTTTACAGAAGTGTACATCTGCTCCATCGTACCTTCGATGACGCGTCCGCAGCCCATGGCAAAAATATTATCTGCCGCAAACAGCAGATAATCATTTTCAAAATGATATGTGATCTGCCCCAGCGTATGCCCGGGACAATCAAACACGCGGATTTTGCGCTGTGCCAGTTCAAACACATCACCGCCCTTTACGGTTTTGCCGATACCGGGGATACGGTCTTTCTCCGCCTCAGGTCCAATGATGCGGCAACCGAAATGTTCTTTCAATTCGAGATTGCCCTCGACGTGATCGATGTGGTGGTGCGTGGTCAGGATATGGGTGAGCTGCCACCCCCGCTTTTTCAACTGGTCGGCAATCGCCGGAGCCGAGGGCGCGTCAATCGACATGGTGGTGCCGGTGACAGTGTCGTGCACAAGCACGCCATAATTGTCGTCGCGGCACATGAACTGGTGAACATCAAGGTGTGACATGACCTAAGCTTTACACCAGATCTAAAAATTTATCATCTGTGCGGCATGGCCGCAGGCAAGGCATGACGTAAGCCCCGCAACAGGCTAGGCTCCCCCCATGAATGTCGTTGATGTCAGGGATTTCTACACCAGCCAAACCGGTCGCATGGCCGCCCGTATGCTGAATCGGCAACTTACAACCCTCACCCGACCCAAAACAGGCCAGACCATGATGGGGCTGGGCTACGCTGTACCGTACATGCCGCAAGAACCTGACATTCTGTCGCTGTCCTTCATGTTGGCGCGGCAAGGCGTCATCCATTGGCCACAGGGCGAAAGCAACCGGTCCGCCCTTGTTGATGAGCTGGATCTGCCCCTTCTTGAAAGCACCATTGACCTGGTCCTCGTCGTCCACGGTCTCGAACATGCCGAAACCCCCTTGGACACGCTGCATGAAGTCTGGCGCGTGCTGGCCCCGCAAGGCCGCCTGATTCTGGTGGTACCCAACCGTCGCGGTCTGTGGGCGGCCTCTGAATCAACACCCTTTGGTTTTGGCCAACCCTTCTCATCTGGCCAGATCACGGGGCTGTTGAAAGACTCTAAATTCACCATCACCCAATGGCGCAGCGCCCTCTACCTGCCACCCCTCAGCAATCAAACCTTGCTGGACTCAGCACTCGGCTTTGACGTGATGGGTGAGCGACTGTTGCAGCGCTATGCCGGCGTCACCATCGTTGAAGCCATGAAACAGGTCTACGCCTTCTCGTCGGGCAAACGGGCGCGTCGACTGGTGCCGCGTTTCCGCCCGGTGTTGCTGCCTTCTCCACAGGGTGCGCGCAAAGAACAGGACTGAATGGGGTTCACATCACGCGCGAAAGCGGCTTAAACAGCAGAACAACCCGAACCGGACCAAACAATGACCGACGCCCCCAGTGCCACGCCTGCCCTCGACGCCTTGCGGCGTGAGTTGGACGATGTGGACGATGCTATGCTGGCGCTTCTGGCAAAGCGTGTGACCATCACGGCCCAGGTCAAATCTTTCAAACAGGTCACGTCAAAAACCTTGAACTCGCCATTGCGGCCAGCCCGTGAAGCGCAGATCCACCGCCGCATTATGCAAGCGGCCAAAGCGCAGAATGTTGAACCTGCCTTTGCCTTGCGGCTGTGGCGGGCCATTCTGACCGACTCCAGTCTTGGCCAAGCCCCAATGACGCTTCATGTGTCAAAACGCCTGTCGCAAACCCTTGGTCACCGCCTGCGCATCCGTGAACATTTTCCCGCCATGCCGATTGAGGAGTGGAAAGATGAAACGCAAGCCCTGCTGCAGGTCAACGTCAACCCCGGCGATATTTGCATTGTCGAAACCGACAGTCCGTGGATTGACGCTTGCATTGCAGGCAAAGCCGGAACTGCACAGATTATTGGAGCCCTTCCCGTCATCAGGGACGAAACCGTGCCGCAGCTTTTGATTTTCGGCAATGCCCCTGCTGAACCCACAGGCCATGACGAAACCCTGTTGATTACCCAAGGCAATCTGCCGCGCGATTTTCCCTTGCAGCCGATATGGCAGATCAAAAGCGGGCCTTGGCGATTGTCAGCCCTTGCCGGTTTTCATTCGGAACACGAAGGTCCCATCGTCGGCCTCACCCGCTCAAACATATCCCTTGGCCTGAAAGTGGCAGGGCGCTATCCCTCGGCCATCGGGATTTAAACCATGACACAGACAACAACACGCCCCGCACCAAAGGCGGGAATTTTGGACATTGAAGCCTATGTACCCGGCAAAAGCGCCGCCAAGGGTTCGAAGATCTTCAAACTGTCGTCGAACGAGTCGCCCATCGGCGCAAGCCCCAAGGCCATGGAAGCCTTCAAATCGGCGTCAGAAAAACTTGCACTTTATCCGGACGGCAGTGCCACGGCCTTGCGCGAAGCCATCGCCTCTCGCTACGGTTTGAATGCGGAGTGCATTATTTGCGGCGCAGGTTCTGATGAAATTCTGCAACTCCTCGCCCACGCCTATCTTGGCCCGGGCGATGAAGCAGTCTACAGCCAGTACGGTTTTATGGTCTATCCAATCGTCATCCAATCGAATGGCGCAACGGCGGTCATTGCGCCGGAATCTGGCTATTCAACCAATGTTGACGCCATGATTGCGGCAGTCTCACCCAAGACCAAAATCGTCTTCATCGCCAACCCGAATAACCCGACGGGCACCTATATCTCCTACAGCGAGTTGCGCCGTCTGCACGCCGCCTTGCCTGCCCATGTGTTGTTGATCGTGGATTCGGCCTATGCCGAATTCGTCACCGCCAATGATTATGAGTCTGGCTTGGCACTGGTCTCGGAATTCGAAAACGTGGTGATGACCAGAACCTTCTCGAAAATCCACGGCCTTGCGGCACTGCGTTTAGGCTGGGCCTATGGACCTGCCCATGTCATGGATGTGCTCAATCGCATTCGCGGCCCCTTCAATGTGTCACTACCCGCAATCGCCGCAGGCGTCTCCGCCATCAATGACACAAGCTTCATGGACCAGGCGATTGCGCATAACACCAAATGGCTGGGCTGGCTCTCTGATGAAGTCGCGAAACTTGGCTTCTACCTAACGCCAAGTGCGGGGAATTTCATTCTCGTGCATTTCAAGAATGCCGAAACCGCACGCGCCGCTGACGCTTATTTTCTCGATCATGGCATCGTGGTCAGGCGTATGGACGGTTATAAAATTCCAGAAGCGCTGCGCATTTCAGTGGGAACCGAAGAGGCAAACCACGCCGTGGTGAAAGCACTCAAAGGATTTCTGTCGTGAGCGTGATATTTGAGAAAGTCGCACTGTTGGGCTTGGGGCTCATCGGTTCATCCCTGTCTCATGCGATGCGACGCGCGAAGCTCACAAATAATATCAGCGGCTACGCCCGCAGTGCTGAAACCCGCAGCACCGCACTTGAAATAGACATTGTCAACACCGTCCATGACACAGCAGCAGAAGCGGTGGAAGATGCAGACCTCATCATCCTCTGCACCCCCATCGGCACCTATGGCCAACTCGCCGAAGAAATTGCACCCCACTTGAAAGCAGGCGCAATCCTCACTGACGTTGGCTCCGTCAAAGGTGCCGTGGTGCGAGACGTGGCTCCGCACCTTCCCCTCAACGTGCATTTCATACCGGGCCATCCCATCGCAGGCACCGAACAATCGGGACCACGCGCAGGCTTTGCCACGCTCTTCGACAACCGTTGGTGCATTCTCACACCACCACCCCACGCCGACGTGAGCGCTGTCGCCAAACTCAAAGCCTTCTGGGAAGCGCTGGGCTCCA
Organism: uncultured Aestuariivirga sp.; assembly: GCA_964244855.1. Taxonomy (GTDB): domain Bacteria; phylum Pseudomonadota; class Alphaproteobacteria; order Rhizobiales; family Aestuariivirgaceae; genus Aestuariivirga. Next base: position 6,177 of record CAXTLE010000052.1, read on the forward strand.
TGGTCGATGAAATGACACCGGAACATCACGATCTCGTCCTCGCCATCACCAGCCACCTGCCGCATCTCATTGCCTACAACACCGTGGCAACCGCAGCCGACCTTGAAGAAGTCACCAAGTCCGAAGTCATCAAATATTCCGCAGGCGGCTTTCGTGACTTCACCCGCATTGCTGCATCAGACCCCACCATGTGGCGCGACGTCTTTCTCAACAACCGCGAAGCAGTGCTTGAAATGCTGGGCCGCTTTTCCGAAGAACTCTCCCTTCTGCAACGCGCCATCCGCTGGGGCGACGGGGACACGCTGTTTGACCTCTTCACCAGAGCCCGCGACGTGCGCCGCAGCATCATTCAGGCAGGACAAGATACGGCCGAACCCAATTTCGGTCGCGGACCTGACAGCAAGACATGAGCACGCATTGGGTCTTCGGCTATGGCTCGCTGATCTGGCGTCCCGGATTTTCCTTCATCCATTCAGAACCCGCCCGCCTCGATGGCTGGCACCGCTCCCTCTGCGTCCTCTCGCATAAATATCGTGGCACACCAGACTGTCTGGGACTGGTCTTTGGCCTCGATAAAGGCGGCCATTGCCACGGCGTCGCCTTCGAAGTGGCTGACGCCGACTGGCAACATACCCTCGCTTATTTGCAAGAGCGCGAACTCGTCACCCATGTGTACAAGGAAGTGAAACTGCCACTCGTTCTCGAAAGCAACCGCACGGTTTGGGCTATCACCTATGTGGTAGACCGCGACCACGGCCAATATGCGGGCCCGCTCACTACGGAGCAAACTCTTAGCCTTGTCCGCCGGGGCCATGGCGATGCTGGAAGCTGCATCGATTATGTCAAAAATACCGCCCAACACCTGCATGAACTCGGCGTTCCCGATGCCAATCTGGATCACATCGTCAGTTTACTGTGATTGGCCAAAAGGTCGCAATCGACCAACCAATGCCGCTGCCAGAATTGACTTGCACAGGCCCCGTAACTAGGGTCCGGCCAGAATTTTGAGGTGTTCCCATGAAGGTACTCGTCGCGGTCAAACGCGTGGTTGATTATAACGTCAAAATCCGCGTGAAAGCGGATGGTTCGGGCGTTGAACTCGCCAACGTTAAAATGTCTATGAATCCCTTTGACGAAATCGGAGTGGAAGAAGCCATTCGCCTGAAGGAAAAGGGCATCGTTACTGAAATCGTGGCCGTATCCATCGGGCCGCAACAAGCCCAGGAAACCCTGCGCACAGCTCTCGCCATGGGTGCCGACCGCGCCATACTGGTGAAGCACGATGAATTGATCGAACCCCTTGCCGTTGCCAAAATCCTCAAAGCCGTTGTTGAATCTGAAAAGCCCGAGATCGTGATCCTCGGCAAACAGGCCATTGACGACGACGCCAACCAGACTGGTCAGATGTTGGCAGCTCTTCTCGGCTGGTCACAAGCCACTGCCTGCTCGAAGCTTGAACCCGGAAATGGTGAAGCCACCATCACCCGCGAAATCGATGGCGGCCTGCAAACCCTCAAAGTGAAAATGCCGCTGATCGTCACAACCGATCTGCGATTGAACCAGCCGCGCTACGCGTCACTGCCCAACATCATGAAGGCGAAGAAAAAGCCTTTGGATGAAAAGACGGCGGCTGACTACGGCGTTGATACCAAGCACCGACTGAAAGTCATCAAGACCGAAGACCCGCCAAAGCGTGATGCGGGTGTGAAGGTCAAGTCCGTGGCCGAACTCGTGGGCAAACTCAAAGACGCAGGAGCATTCTGATGGCTGTACTTCTCATCGCCGAACACGATAACGCCTCGCTGAAGGATGCAACCCACAAGGCGCTCACAGCAGCCACCCAAATGGGTGGCGATGTGCATGTGCTGGTGGCTGGCAACAAGGCCGATGGCGCCGCCAAGGCTGCGGCGAAACTCGCTGGGATAAAAAAAGTTTTACATGCCGAAACCGCCAGCCTCGAACGACCGCTGGCGGAATCCATGGCGGCCACAATTGTGTCACTGGCCGCTGGCTATGATCACATCGTCGCCCCCGCCACCACCAATGGCAAAAACTACATGCCCCGCGTGGCAGCCCTTCTCGACGTGATGCAAATCTCGGACATTGCAGAAGTCAAATCCGCCGATACCTTTGTGCGCTTGATCTACGCAGGCAACGCTGTGCAAACTGTCCAATCGCTCGACGCCAAGAAAGTCATCACCGTGCGCACCGCCTCCTTCGCCGCCGCAGGTGAAACCGGAAACGCCACAATCGAAAAAGTAACCGCCGCCGCCGATCCTGGCCTCTCGTCTTACGTCAGCGAGAACCTCACCGTTTCAGATCGCCCCGAACTCACCTCCGCCAAGATCATCGTCTCCGGTGGCCGCGGTATGCAAAACGGTGAGAACTTCAAGATGCTGGAAGCGGTTGCGAAAAAACTCAACGCCGCAGTCGGTGCGTCACGTGCTGCCGTTGATGCAGGCTATGTACCCAACGACTACCAAGTCGGTCAAACCGGCAAAGTCGTCGCCCCCGATCTCTACATCGCCGTCGGCATTTCAGGCGCCATCCAGCATCTCGCAGGCATGAAAGATTCGAAAATCATCGTCGCGATAAACAAGGACGACGAAGCGCCAATTTTCCAGGTGGCGGATTACGGCTTGGTGGCGGACCTTTTCACCGCCGTGCCGGAACTGGAAGCGGAACTCAGCAAACTCGGCAAGTAAGGCCAAGGGGACAGCTTGCTCTTCCTCGCAAGCTGTCCCCGAACTTCAAGATCGGGGACGGTTTGCAAGGAAAAGCAAGCTGTCCCCTTCGCTCAAAAATCCGATGTGATCCCCTTCTTCTCCCAATCGCCATAGCGTGTAGGTTCAAGTCCTTTCCCGCCATTAACCTCAGGCTCCAACTCCACAATCTTCGCAACCTTGCGCCGCGCCTCAGCCTCAGCCAGCGCACGCAAAGCCTCCGGTGACAACACTTTCTCCATCCTTGTAAAAACCCCAATCCATAACCAATTGTCTCACCGCAAGAGATGGAGACTTTCATGAACCTGTTCAAGACCGGAATTTTGATGGCGGGCATGACGGCCCTGTTCATGGGTTTGGGTTTCCTCATGGGCCGTGAAAGCGGCATGTTGATCGCTCTCATGGTTGCAATTGGCATGAACCTCTTCACTTACTGGAATGCCGACAAGATGGTGCTGCGCATGAATGGTGCGCGCCAGGTCTCAGAATCAGAGTCGCCCGAATTCCACCGCATGATCAAACGCCTCGCCAGCAATGCTGGCCTGCCGATGCCAAAAGTCTACATCATCGACCAGCAGCAACCCAACGCTTTCGCGACAGGCCGCAACCCGGAAAATGCTGCCGTTGCTGCAACGACAGGCCTGCTCCGCTATCTCTCGCCAGATGAGGTCGAAGGCGTCATGGCGCATGAACTGGCCCACGTGAAAAACCGCGATACGCTCATCATGGCCTTCACCGCCACCATTGCGGGTGCCATTTCCATGCTGGCGAATTTCGGCTTTCTGTTTGGCTCGCGTGACAGCCGCAACAACCCGCTCGGTCCCATTGGCGGCATTGCCATGATGATCCTCGCCCCCATGGCCGCCATGCTGGTGCAAATGGCGATCTCCCGCACCCGCGAATATTCCGCTGACCGGGGTGGCGCCGAAATCTCCGGCAAACCCCTGGCGCTGGCCTCAGCACTCAATCGCATCGCCACCGCCGCCCATGACATTCCCAATGAAGCCGCAGAGCGGAACCCCGCCATGGCCCACATGTTCATCATTAACCCATTGTCGGGATTGCGTGCTGACGCCCTGTTCTCAACCCACCCCGCCACTCAGAATCGCATCGCCGCCCTTGAAGTGATCGCCCGTGAGATGGGCGCTATCACACCAGCTTCCGGCCCCTGGGAGCAGCCTGTGCAAAAAGGCCCTTGGGGTTAAAGTGACGTGGGCCGAAATGCCCTCGCGCTTTCAAACACCTGCCCGGCATTAGCACTTCATTAACTATGGCCAGACGAAGCTTGACCTTTCCATAAGGGACAAGAGGCGGGCAGGCAGCAATGGCGCTGAGAAGGCACCATAATGTTGAAAGGGTTTTGGCATGGGCGGCAGGGTTTCTGCATGTTGTGCCAAAGCACAGCCACGCCCTGACGTTCCACGCCGCAAAGCCTTTGCCAACTGACAAAACCGCACTCGCACACGCCACCGCCATCTATGGCGGACACCAAGTCCTGACCGCCGATGAGTTCATCTCACTGGAATGGCTCACCAGCTTTGCCAGGTCGGGTCGCCAGCTTTTCATGTGCCATGCACTTCGTTTGCTGGAGAGTTGGCATCAACTTCGCCGCAATACCGGCAGCATCGAAACTGAAGCAACCATACTCGAAAGACTGGTGTTCAGCGCGGGCCAATGTGCAGCGCTCTTACCGGAGGACCAACAGTCAACCCTTTCGTCTGCCATGCATACACAGATCAACCGCCTGCTGCGCTTGAAGACCACTGATGCAACTCTTCTGCGCATCAAGGCCACGGCACTGCTGGCCGCAGCCGATGCCCAGCAAAACGGTTCGCGGTTGCATGCCGAAGCCATGCAACTTCTGGAACAGGCCCTGCCGCAGCTCATCGCGACAGACGGAGGTCCGACTGCTGACAGGTTACCGGACTATATCATCTGGCTGCATGCGCTTCTCGCCAACCCCGATACATCCTTCCCACCAAAAGCCCGAAACGCCCTCGATCGGGCAGGTCCGTTTCTATCGATGCTTCTGGGCTCCGACCGTCGCTATTGCTTCGACGCAAAATTAGATCCACTCAGCACCATCCATACTACTGCTGCTCTAAGACTCGCACCCGTCTCCCATGTGGCACATCTTGCTGCTGGAAAAGCAGTTATCATCGCAACCCCTTCCCAACTGCAGCAAACCACGCAGCTTCATATCACCGCCAACGGTCACACACTTCTCGAAGCGGGCGTTTTCATCCACGGACCGGACGACGATCAAACCGTTCAGACGCTTGATAGCGACGGCGACAACCACGGCCAATGGTTCCGGCAGTCCACCCATGATCAGCAACGCACAGTCTATCTCTGCGCCAGGGGCGACGACATCCGCATTGAAGACCATTTGCAAATGCTCACCAAACCAAACTGGATGCGCCTCAGCATTTCCGAACACGCCAAAGTCTCCGTTGCGCGGAACGGCACACAAGCCACCATTGCACTGGATGGCCGCAATCTCTGGCAGCTCACATTGCGGGGTGCCGAACTGAAAGCCCCGACGCAAGGCAATCAGTGGCTGGTAAAAACCACCGGCCCCTGCGTCAATTGGGCGCTGAAACGCATCAATCGCAGTCCCTCACGTCACGGCAAAACCGAAGTACCGGAACTGCCCTTCTAACTGGAAATCCCGCCGCGTTCGCGTTAAGAGCTGCGATCATGACCGTTCGCACCATCAAACGCGCCCTTATCTCTGTCTCTGACAAAACCGGGCTGGAACACCTCGCCCGGGCCCTTGCATCAATGAATGTCGAGCTGCTCTCCACAGGCGGCACGGCAAAAACCCTGCGCGGATATGGCCTCACCGTCAAAGACGTGTCAGAAGAAACCGGCTTTCCCGAAATCATGGATGGCCGCGTCAAAACCCTGCATCCCGGCATCCATGGCGGACTCCTCTCCATCCGTGAAAATGCCGAACACGAGGCACAGCGCAAGGCCCACAACATCGGCCTCATCGATCTCCTCGTTGTCAATCTCTACCCTTTCGAAGAAACCCTGGCCCGCGGCGGCAGCCGCGACGTGATCGTCGAAAACATCGACATTGGCGGCCCCGCCATGATCCGCGCGGCATCAAAAAACCATGACGGCGTCGCCGTTGTGGTGACACCGCAAGACTACGAAGCCCTCCTCGCCGAAATGCAAGCCAACAACGGCAGCACAACACTGAAATTACGCAAAATCCTCGCCGCCACCGCCTTCGCCCGCACCGCAACTTACGACGCCGCTATCTCACAGTGGATGGCTGGGGATGTGGGCGAACCCTTCCCCGTCTTCACAGGCTTCGGTGGCCGCAAACACCAGGACCTGCGCTACGGTGAAAACCCGCACCAGCAAGCCGCCGTTTACAAATCCTCCGATGGCCGCATTGGCATTCTCGACGCCACACAAATGCAAGGCAAGGAACTCTCCTACAACAACATCAACGACGCCGATGCAGCTCTCGAGGCCGTATCCGAATTCGGCGAAGACCAACCCGCCTGCGTCATCGTCAAACACGCCAACCCCTGCGGCGTCGCCATATCGTCATCCATCGCCGAAGCCTATCGCCAAGCCCTGATCTGCGATCCTGTCAGCGCCTTTGGTGGCATTATCGCAGTCAATAGAATTCTCGATGGCGAAGCCGCCGAAGAAATCGCAAAAATTTTCACCGAAGTCATTCTCGCCCCCGGCGCTGACGACGACGCGCTTCGCATTCTCGCATCCAAAAAGAATTTGCGTTTGCTGTTGTTACCGAAACTTCCCAATCCGACAGCACGCACAACCCTCGTTAAATCCATCGCGGGCGGCTTGCTCACGCAAACACGAGACGCCGAAACACTCGACATGGCAACACTGAAAGTCGTCACCAAACGCGCGCCCACAGATCAGGAAATGCAAGACCTGCTCTTCGCCTGGAAAGTGGCCAAACACGTCAAATCCAACGCCATCATCTTCGCAAAAAATGGGCGCGCCACAGGCATCGGTGCTGGCCAAATGTCCCGTATCGACTCAACAAGAATCGCCGTGTCAAAAAGCCTCGACGCCGCCAAAGCCCAAGGCCGAAGCGAACCCGACGCCAAAGGCTCAGTCCTCGCCTCCGACGCGTTCTTTCCATTTCCCGACGGCCTCGAAGCTGCCGCCGATGCAGGTGCCACCGCCATTATTCAACCGGGTGGCGCAATGAAAGACAGCGACGTAATCGCCGCCGCCGATGCCCGCGGCCTTGCCATGGTCTTCACAGGTATCAGGCACTTCCGGCATTGAGTGAATTTTCAGGACGACACACACATCTGGAATAATGGTCATTGCCGCACGTGTTGCTGCAATCCATCGTTCAACCAGCGAGATCCATCAGCTTAGGGCAACCCCAGCCATACCATGGATTGCCGGAACAAGTCCGGCAAAGACAATCTTGAGGGGATAGGCGAGTCGCTTCTTACTCAATCACAACAGCCGTACCCGCCGCCGTGACCATCAACATCGAGCCATTCTGGCCAACAGTCTCATAATCGAGATCAACCCCAATCACCGCATTGGCCCCAAGCCGCGCTGCCTTGTCCGTCAACTCAGCAATCGCCGTCTGCCGCGCATCATTCAAAACCTTTTCGTAAGAACCAGAACGCCCACCCACAATATCGCGGATCGAGGCAAACAAGTCGCGGAACAAATTAGCCCCCAAAATAGCCTCACCCGCCACCAGTCCCTTGTAAGACGTGATGCGATGGCCTTCGACGGTATTGGTTGTGGTGACAAGCATGGGATCAACTCCTGTTCAAATGCGCCCTCGCATATGGGAATTATCGTACCGAACTTCAAATGACTTTGAAACTGGAGCGGGCGAAGGGATTCGAACCCTCGACCCCGACCTTGGCAAGG
>CAXTLE010000053.1:0-13792 GCA_964244855.1 uncultured Aestuariivirga sp.
AGCTGCATCGGCTGAATACTGCGTGGCTTCAGCTGCAAACCGGGCTTCACGGGTGCGAGCTTTCGAAGCGCCTCCATCATAAAGCGACATTCTGAAATTGATCTTGGCGGATAGACCGTAGCTCGACTTGGTTTTGTCCTGAAAATAAACATTGTCGTCGGCACCGAGAACAAAATCGAGTTTTGGGCGAGACTGAGCCATGGCACTTTCCACGCTGGCTGTGGCGGCCAATGCATCGTAGCGAACTGCTAATATCTTTGGAGATTTGGTCTTTGCCCTGGACACTGCTTCCTCAACGGAAGTGGGTAAAGCGCTGTTGAGCATCTGGATTGGTTGCAGCTTGCCGGGTTTATGTCCCACTAAACTGCTATAATTCACTTTCGCATCAAAAAGCTGCTGGTCAATTTCCGCCAGTTGAAATCGTGCCGCCTCAACACGCGAGATCGCCTCATAGAGGTCGGCGTCTGACCCCAATCCCCCCGATACCCGCTGCCTGACCTTTCCTGATATTTCTTCCAGCACCGCAGCGTTTTCAGCGAGTATTGAGCGTACCACATCAAGACGCATGCATTCGATGTAAGCTTGGGTGGTTTGCAGTCCGATGAGATTGATGGCGTTATTCAAACGCTGTTCTGCAGCTTCTGCGGAGGAACGGCTGCGCCGCTTTTCAGCACGCGCAACGCCCCCGTCATAAATGGGCTGCGATGCAGCAACAGACAAGGCAAGTGTGGTGGTAGGGGTTTTTGAGCTAGTCGTGCCGTTCAAGCTTTGGGCGCCACTTCCAGACACGCTGAGATTTGGTCGGTTGAGGCTCTCCGCAAGTTTGATATTAGCGCGCGCTGCATTGCGGGTGGCCAAAAACGCCTTGATTTCCGGGTGGCTGAAAATGGCAAGCCGAACAGCATCAGGCAATGTTTCTGCATGGAGAAACTGCACCTGCAGCGTGAGCAATGCAAACAAAAACATGGGTCGGATGATTGTCATTGCCAAGCTTCATTAATGGTCAAAAGCGGAACATGCCTTCCGGCCAAATATTCCGCTTCAGCAAGTCAAGACTATCGTTCAGGTATGGTTAGTGGAGGGTTAACAAGGGTAAAATTAGCGCTTATGGGGCGTTACGCTGAATTGCCTGCATCAATGGTCATTACTGTTCCCGTCATGCCAGCTGCGGCATCACTCAAAAGATAGCTGATGGCGCCAGCTACTTCGTCTACTTTTGCGAAGCGCTTAAGCGGGCTGCGGCGAATGATTTTCTCCCGTTTGGTCGCATCCATGGACCCGGTCATGTCTGTCTCAAGCAGTCCCGGTGCCACAGCATTGACTGTGATCCCCGAGCGCCCGACCTCGCGCGCGAGTGACTTGGTAAATCCTACCAAACCTGCCTTGGTCGCAGCATAAACGGCTAAACCGCTATAACCTGTAAAGGCATTGACTGAGGAAACGTTGACAATGCGGCCATTGCCGCTAACCAACATGCCGCGAAGAACAGCCCTCGTGAAAACGATGGGAGCAAGCAGGTTCACGCCGATTACCGTTTCAATATTGGCAGGCTTTTCTGTAGCAAGCATCCCGCTCAAACCCATGGCAGCATTGTTAACCAAGCCGTAAACTGATCCGACGCTCCTGGTTATTTGTTTGACCAGTTCATCAATGCCCGACACGTCTGAAAAATCATAACTGAAAAAATGTCCAGGGGCAGTACCTGCTTTCAGCGCAGAGTCCAGTTGGCTGTTGCTTTGGCGGGACACGGCTATGACGCCGTAACCTTGGTCAACCAGAGACTTGACCAGTTCGAGGCCCAATCCCCGACTTCCACCTGTGACGATAATGTTACGCACCACGACGCTCCAGTTTGCCTGAATCGCCTATGGCAATATCATCCACGATTCGAATCATGGCCGGCACCTTGTAACCAGCAAGGGCATTTCGACATATTTCAAGAAGAGCTTTGGACAGCGCTTCTTTTCCGGAAGACGGAACGTCAGCCACAACATCGGCAACCAAAATGGCTCCGGTGAAAGGATTTTTACGACCAGTCACCCGGCTCATCAAGACGCGGGCATCGGTGTTCAGTACAGCCTCAACTTCTTCGGGATGAACGTGCGAGCCCCCGATGTTGATTGTACCGCTTCTGCGACCAAGAAAACGATATCGCTCGCCAACAAGTTCCACCGCATCGCCAGTGTCGATAAATCCGTCTCTGTCTTTCAAATCCTGCGTCGTACCCACATATTTACTTGCTGCACGAACGGATCTTACTCTGAGTTTTTCGCCGTCAATGGCAAACTCAGCGCCATTTAAATTGCGACCAATAATTGCACTTGGAAAACCAGCAAAACCGTCGTGAACCGCAAAACCCGTGCCCGTTTCAGTTGATCCATAAATATGCGTCAGTCTTGCTGCCGGAAATTCTGCATGCAGGGCATCCAGCAGGGATTGATCGGCAATTTCTCCGACAAGGGTTATTTGTTCAAACTTTAACTGGCGCCGGCCCTGATACATCAAGACTTTGCGCCAATGGGTGGGCGTGCCGGATACATGCGTGGCACCCGCTTTCGCGAGTGCTTGCAGAAAATCAGCAACACTGTCGTCGTATGTACGCAACACCAAGGTTGAGTCAGTCAGCATTGCCTGCAAAAACATCTGCAATCCGGAAAAGCGCCGTGTATCATTGAAGCTGGCCCAGATGATTTTTTCAATTTCCGATTTGGGACGTCGGATATTTGATGTCAGGCTGTCAAAACTATGGGACACCATCTTTGGCACACCCGTGGTCCCAGACGTCAATAATATCCACTCGGTTTGAATTGTCTCAATATTGCCTTCGTGTTTTCGCTCAAAAGCTTTCTCATGAAACCGTAATATTCGGCGACCCGATGAAAGCTCTGGAGGAAGCGACGTGTCCGGATCACAGATAATGACATCGACAGAACTCCGTTCAGCTAAAACCAGCAGGTGTTCGACGGTTAGTCCGGGCGGACATATGATCAAACGTTTTGCGATACCATCACACTCGATCAAGGCTAACGCACAGGCCAGCGATTCGGTGACCATGATCATTACCGACGCACCGTGGATGTCAGCTGCGTTTGCGAGGCCGCAATGGGTTTCAATATCCCCAACCAGAATCTGATCATTGCTACGTACCAGCAAAATATCTGCTGGTTTGCGTGACATTAAAATGCGGTTGCGAAATTTAAGCGTGTGCTTTGTCATAGAACTGCACGAAGTCAGCCAGTGTCACTGGATAGATGAGTTCGTCCTGTTCGCTGAAAGGGTCAAATCCCAAAGCATCTTCCAGCCGTACCACAAGAATGGCAAAACAAAGTGAGTCCAAACCTGACTCAAGTAAAACAAGCTCGTCTTTCAGAGGTGGAATTCGCTTGTTTTGTTGCTCAGCAACCGCGATGATTTGATCGCAGATTGTACTCCTGGTTGACATGACGTCCGTCGCCTTTAAAATATCATTTTAACATTGTATTCAAATTGGGTCAAACAACATGGCTGGCGAAGCAGCAAAAGTGCGGCTACGGCTGATCACGGAGGACGACCGGGAAAATGTGGTCAAGCTTTTGGTGGAAGGTTTTGCCCGCCGGAGTTTCACGTATTGGCAGCAAGCTTGGGATCGGCTGATCCAATTGGACAAGCCTGAAGACTTTGATCCGCTGGGATACATCCTCGAAGTCAATTCCGTGATGGTAGGAGTTATTCTCATTCTTGCCGCCAAGAGTTTGTCTCTTCAAGGCAGCAATAAACGTGCCAATCTTTCAAGTTGGTACGTCAAACCTGAGTATCGAAGCTTTGCCACTATGCTTCTGTCGAGAGCTTGTAAAGACAAAGATGTCACTTTCCTGAATGTATCAGCAGCGAAACATACCTATGCAATCTGCGAAGCCCTTGGATTTGTGCGATATAGCCAAGGCCAATTGGCGTGCGCGCCGCTACTGTCGAAGAAGATTCCGGGCCTCAGGATAAGCGCCTATACCAGTCGGGTTGCGGGACTGGATGACCGTGACGTTAAGCTCATAATGGATCATCAGTCTTACGGTTGTTTGTGTCTTATTGGAACAGAGGGGGAGGCTGCTCAACCTTTCATTTTTGTAAAGCGACGGATCAAAGGACTTTTACCGGTCGTACAGCTTGTTTATTGCCGTTCAATCGAGGATTTTACTTCTTACGCTAAATCCATTGGTGCATTTCTTGCGGCGCGGGGCATCATGACGGTCATTATAGATAGTAATGGGCCGGTGGGTGGTCTGAAAGGAATTTACTACAGTGGCCGATCACCGAAATACTACAAAGGGAACCATCCTCCGCGCATCGGTGATCTTGCCTACACAGAGATTGCGCTATTTGGTATCTAGAGTTGACAATAACCCCCACTAAATTGAAGATGCTTTCACGGTGCAGCAGCCAACATGCTAACACTGACCAGAAAATTGCCAGGTTCGCCAGTTGCGATCGAATTGAAAGATGACTTCGACAAATGAGTGAATTGCAGAAGGCATCCATGCAACGCGGCTCATACGCTTTTGTCGTCAAAATGCTTCCTGGTATCCAAGTCCTGCTGGACAGTCTGGTGCTCCTCATCAGTGGTTACGCGCTGTACTATGGTTTGGTCTATTATTCTTATAAGTCCGCAGATTTTTACAACACCGCAATTGTGTTTAATTGGTTGTTGACGGTGATGTTGTTCTATTTCGCGGGTCTGTATCGATTTGAGGATCTTATTCACTTCTGGCGGACCCTTGATCGGGTATTAATCGCCGTAGCCACAACTTTTGTATTCATGATCGCTCTGGCTTTTGCAGTGAAAATATCCAGTGTGTTTTCCAGGGTATGGTTCGCGGCTTTTGCGGGGTGCAGCCTGTTCGGGCTTTTATGCATGCGAGGCCTTGTATCCTGGATTATCGGGCGGCTTGGCAAATACAGGTTAATTGCTCGCAATGTTGCCATATATGGCACGGGCGTGCAGTTGGAACATCTGCTCCAATATCTGAAAGTGTCCAGCCCATCCTTTGTCAATTTGTCGGGTGTATTTTCCGGAGACGCAACGGCGTCACTACAAAAAGCCAAGATACCATACTCGGGTACCCTGGAAGACTTGATCAACTTGGTTCGGCGGGGTGAAGTGGACGACATCGTTCTGGCAATGCCGTGGGCCGAACAACACCTTGTCGCTGATATTGTGCAAAAACTGCGTGAACTTCCAACCAACGTGTTTTTAAGTGTCGATAGTGTTGGTTTCAGCATCCCCATGCGTCAACCACCCAGCTATTTTCAAAAGCTCCCATTTTATGAAGTAATTGGCAAACCGCTGACCGGGTGGGATGTTATTTTGAAAACGCTGGAAGACTATGTTTTAGGAAGTCTACTTCTGTTGTTAACATCGCCATTGTTGTTAGTTGTTGCCATTCTGGTGAAATTGGATAGTCCTGGGCCAGTAATTTTTAAGCAGAAACGTCTTGGGTTCAACAATCAGCCGTTCGATATCTACAAATTCAGAAGCATGACCTATCAGCCTGAGACCGCTGAAAAAACTGTTCAGGCACAACAGTTTGATCCCCGCGTGACAAGAATCGGCGCCATTCTCAGGAGAACAAGCATAGATGAGTTGCCACAATTACTGAATGTTCTGAATGGAACGATGTCGCTTGTAGGTCCAAGGCCACACGCAATCGACCACAACGAAGAATATGCACAGAAAATCAGAGGCTATTTTTCGCGTCACCGGGTTAAACCTGGCATCACCGGACTTGCACAAATCAAGGGGTTTCGCGGCCTCACTGATACCATTGATAAAATGGAAAACAGGGTCAAGTACGACATCGAATATACTGATACATGGTCACTTCTGCTGGACTTCAAGATCCTTGTCATGACAGTTTTCATTACTTTTTCGGGACGGAATGCCTTTTAATTGCCTCGCAACTGATAGACTGAGTTTGGCGTGTATTTAAGGTTGCTGATCTGCTATTGAACTGAAGACAGCAAATTGCACTTTCGTCATAATCTGAAAAAGATCGTGGTTTAGAAGAAAGGTGTGGCATAGGAATTGCTCGGTAACTCTTCAGTTTGTAAAAGGCGGCAGAACGAAACATGATGAATTGGCTTGACTTGCATTATTATGCGACGGTGGTGAAACGCCGCTTGGCGTATTTTTTGGTGCCATTTCTCGCTATCTCGCTCTTGGGCATCGGGATCGTGTTGTCGCTGCCCAAAATGTACAATTCGTCGGCGAAAATTCTGGTTGAATCGCAGCAAATTCCTGACAGCTTTGTAAAAGCAACAGTTACTGCTTTGGCGGCCGAACGCATTGAAGTCCTGAAGCAACGTGTTCTGACGCGCGAAAATTTGTTGACCTTGATAGATAAATTCCAGTTGTTCAAAAATCGGCAAAACAGTTCCCGGACAGAGATCGTCGACCTGATGCGGGAGCGAATCAGTATCAACAACCTTGATATTGGGCTTGGAGCGGCAAAAAAAGGTGCCGCTCGCGGTGCTGACAGGTTATCATTGGCGTTTGCTGTGGGTTTTAATTCAGAAAGCCCTACAGTTGCGGCCAAGGTCGCAAATGAGCTGGTCACTATCGTGCTGGAAGAGGATGTTCGCAACAGAACAAGCGCAGCAAATGAAACGACAAAATTTTTGTCGCGAGAGGCTGTCCGCCTCTCTGACGAATTGGGAAAGATGGACGCCATATTGGCTGATTTCAAAAAGAAAAACGCCGACTCATTGCCGGAACGACTACAATTCAGCATGGCAATGCTTGAACGCCAAAACCGGGAAATTGAGGACATCAATCGGTCTATTTCCAATTCCGGCGACCAGAAACGTCTAATCGAACTTGAAGCAAGAATTAAACAGTCTGCTTTTGGGCAGGGTCCTGCGGCAGTTGCTTCAGGCACTGCCATGGAGCAGCAGCTCGCAAAGTTGCAAATGGAGTATGCCCAAAAGTCAGCAATTTTTGCTGACTCCCATCCCGAAATCCGGGCCTTGGAAACCGAAATAAAAACAGTCAAAAAGCAAATTGCATTCGCAAATGCAAATTTGCAGAAAGTAAAGCCAATCGACACGAAAGATCCCAATCTGAGTGCCGAAATGCAGCTGGTTGCCGAAAAGCTAGCTTCAATCGATCAGGCCGTCGTCGAAGCCAAAAAGCGCTCAGAGGTGCTGACAAAATCAGTTGAAGTACTGAAACAAAATATTGAGGGCTCCTCTACAGTAACGGCCAATCTCGAATCCCTTATGCGCAAGCGGGGTGCACTTCAGGAGAATGTTGACAGCATCGAAAACAAACTCGGCCAAGCCAAGCTGGGTGAACAATTGGAGCAAGACCAGCAAGCCGAGCGATTTAGTGTAATTGAGGCCCCCGTCGTGCCATCAGAACCCATCAGCCCCAAACGGGTGCAACTGATGTTGATGGCAGTTGCGGCCGCATTCGGCATTGGTGGCGGTTCAGCATTCGGTGCGGAAATGATGGACAGCACAATCCGCCGAAGTCGTGACATTACAAAGAAACTCGGCCACATGAACATTCTGGTCAATGTTCCTTATATCAAAACCAGTACTGAGTTCCGAAAGAAACGTGGAAAGATTTTCCTCTTTCTTGCCATCGCGGCAATTGCGCTGTTGGCGGGGCTTGCTGCGGTACACTTCTTCATCACACCGCTAGATCTATTGGTCTACACCCTGAGATCAAACCTCAACATATAAAAGCCACGCCGACGAGGGAACTGTCAGCACGAGAACGAGAATTTAATATGGAACGCATCAAAGAAGCTATAAGGCTGGCGCGCGAGCACAGACAAAACCAAGGGCCTATGCCCGTACGCCCGAGACGCAACGAAAGCCCCGGCAAGACTGCACCCTTGCCACCGCAGGAACTCTCGCTTGATGTTGAAATGCTGCCGACAAGCCGGGCGCATCTTGAAATGAACCGCGTATTGTTGCCCAGCCGCGGCAATGTCAACGTTGCGGCTTTCGACATGTTGCGGACAAAAGTGGTTCAGGATTTAAAAGCCAATGAGTGGCAAATGGTACTGGTCACGTCCCCCACGGCGGGATGCGGAAAAACTGTTAGTGCCATCAACCTGGCACTGAGTATTGCGAGGCAACCGGAACAGCATGTGGTATTGCTGGACCTCGACTTGCGAAAGCCGCGCGTGGCTGCGAATTTGGGAATTACGCCGCGCCATCAATTGCAAGATGTGTTGAACGGAGAAGTACCTTTGCAAGACGCCCTGTTCAGCGTTGATATCGGCGGTCCTCAGTTGTCATTTTTGGTGAATACGCACCCCGTTGCCCAGCCCGTTGAAGTTCTGGTGTCGCGACAGATGCAGGACATTGTTTCGAGCCTACGCCAATCAATAGACAAACCCGTTATTGTAGTCGACATGCCTCCGGTTCTTATGTCCGACGACGTGCTGGCATTCTTGCCCCAGACTGACTGCAGTTTGCTTGTGGTAGCGGAAGGTCAATCCATACTGAAGGAAATTGAGAGCAGTGAAAAACTTTTGTCGGGCGGAAATTTGTTGGGATGTATTCTCACCAAGTCAACCGAACCTGTCGAAAACTACTATTGACGTGAGCGGGTGAGCATTTTGGCCAAAGTTACTTGCAATCATGCTTGGCAGATTTCGTGCGGCCGTAATAAGGGTTTAAATTCTGGGCAATCTGTTGCCAACCATTTTCCAGAGGTTGTGATTCGTCATGTATGAACACTATTTCCAGCTTCAGGAAAAACCATTTCAGATGCAGCCGGATCCAGATTTCATGTATTGGAGCAAGGCACATTCATTAGCCTATACAATGCTCGAATATGGAATCCTCAATAACGCAGGATTTACAGTGATAACCGGAGAAATTGGTTGTGGCAAAACCACTTTGTTGCGCTTTTTGCTGACACAACTCGATCCGGGTCTGACTGTGGGGTTGCTGTCCAACACTCAAATCCGTGAAGGAGAACTGTTGCGTTGGATTATGATGGCATTTGGTCAACGCTATGACCAGACCAGTGAAATATCAACGTTTCATGATTTTCAGGAATTTTTGATCAATGAATATGCCCACCATCGCAGGGTTTTGCTGATTGTTGACGAAGCTCAAAATTTGTCAACCCGCACCCTCGAAGAGTTGCGCATGTTGTCTAACATAAATTCAGACAAGGAGCAGTTGGTGCAAATTGTGCTGGTCGGACAGCCACAATTGCGCGACCTTCTGCAAAGCCCGGAACTGGTGCAATTCGCACAGAGGATCACCTCCGATTTTCACCTTGCGCCGTTGAGCTCAATTGAAGCAACCGATTACATATTCCGGCGTATCGAGCAGGCAGGCGGGAAACGGACGTTGTTTTCCCATCCGGCAGCTAAACTTGTAGCTGACGTCACAGGCGGAAATCCGCGCCTCATCAACATGTTGTGCGATACAGCGCTAGTCTATGCCTTTTCCAGCCACAAGCCATATGTCTCCTACGGGCTCATGTCCCAAGTAATTAGCGACAAAAGCAAGTACGGCCTGTTCTTTAAACCTCACCAAACCGGTCTAACTCCGCAATGAATGTTGTTTGCTGCAACACAGGCCCAAAGTCTGAATGTTGAAATCAGGGATCTATCTGACATTTTTCAACAGTCTTGCGGCTGTGCTTGGTCTTGTCCGCAATATCATAGTAGCACGGCTGATCAGTGTTGAAGATTTTGGTATTGCCAGTACATTTGCCATGGCCATGGCATTGATTGATATGTCAGCGAACATTGGTGTGAACCGGCTCATCGTTCAATCCAAAGATGGCAACTCGGAAGAATTTCAAGCCAGTTTACAAGGTTTTCAAGTGGCACGTGGATTTGCAGGCGGCGCGCTAATCCTGATTTTGGCACATCCATTGGCAACTATGTTCCATACACCAGAAGCAACGTGGGCTTACCAGTTCATGGCGCTCATGCCCATCGTTAAAGGATTTGCCCACCTCGACATGAACCGCTTTCAACGTGAGCGGAAATTCATGCCGTCCATCATCTCAGAAACAACAGCGCAAGGCTTGTCGACGCTGTTGGCCTTTGTATTTGGATATTGGTTGCGCGATTATCGCGCCATGTTGTTTGCACTGCTGGGACAAAACCTTGTGTATCTGGTCGCGTCGCAGGCTTTTGCCGTTCGCAAATACAAGCTGGGCTGGAACAAGCAGCAAATTGGTCATGCCATGCAATTTGGCTGGCCCCTGTTGCTGAACGGCTTCCTGATGTTCGGGATTTTCCATGGTGACCGGATGGTCATCGGCAACCACTTGGGTGTGACTGTGCTCGGCTGGTATAGCGTGGCCTATATGCTGACACTGATGCCTTCCGGTCTCATTGCCAAGGTGCTGGATACCATGTGCCTGCCACCATTGTCGAAGCATCAGGATAACCTTGAAAAATTCAATGATTTGGCAAAATCAACGCTCGAGGCAGGTTGTCTTATAGGGGTTTTGATGGCGGCAGGCTTTGCGCTGCTGGGCGGACCTGTGGTTCACCTGCTATTCGGTGCCAAACATGCGCAGGCGCTTGTAGTGCTTATTGTACTTGCCGTCATGCAAGCCGTGAGAATTGCGAAGACCGGGCCTTCCATTGTGGCGATTGCCCGCAAGGAAACCACCAACCCTATGATTGCAAACCTGACACGCGTAATGTTTGTTCCTCTTGCGTTTCTTGCCGTCAATATGGGCTATGATATCCTGACTGTGGTGTTTGTCGCAACGGCTGGCGAGACCATGGCTCTCCTGGTTTCCTTTGTCCTGCTTGCCTGGAAACTTGGCCTGTCAACAAGATACCTTGCAAAGACCTTCCTCGCCCTTTTGGCGGTGCTTGCGGTACCGTCGTTTTACGAATATCTCTATCCGGCGACGGCCTTCGCCATTAGCAACTGGTTTGGCCTGCTGATCATTGCTGCATGTGCGCTCTATATGTTGCAACTCACAAGTTTGCGCGACATGCTGCTGCAATATAGACGCGGCAAGTCCAGCATTTAACTCAGCTTTGAACGCCAAACAATTGGACTAGGGTTTCACGCAGGCCAGTTTGCCAGAATGGAAGCCTGTGGCCAAAAGTATTTTGGAAAAGAGAAGTATCCAGCTTGGAGTTGGACGGGCGTTTGGCGGGTGTGGGATAATCCGCCGTCCCGATGGCCTCGACCTTTGGCCAGCTTCCTGGATAAAACTTGCACTGCTCAAAAATCTCACAAGCAAATTCATGCCAGCTGCAACAACCGGTACCCGCAAGATGGAAGATTCCGGATTTGCCATGAATATGTGGCGCCATGAAAAGAATGGCGCGCGAGATATCGAGCGCCGATGTCGGATTGCCCAACTGGTCAGCAACAACTTTTAGGATAGGTTTTTCACGACCCAGCCTGATCATGGTTTTTACGAAATTATTGCCAAAGGGGCTGTAAACCCAAGCCGTGCGCAAAATGATGGCGCTGGGGCAAGCTGCAACAACTGCGATTTCGCCAGCAAGTTTCGATGCTCCATATATGCCCAATGGGCCTGTCGCATCGCTTTCGACGTAAGGTTCAATTTTATTGCCGGAATAGACATAATCCGTGGACAGATGAATAAGTGGAACACCCAACGTCTGTGCAGAGTTTGCAATTGCAGCCGCACCATCCCTGTTGATGGCGTAGGCCTTTTCGGGTTCTGATTCAGCCTTGTCGACAGCTGTATAGGCAGCAGCGTTAACGACCAGATCTGGACGGACCCCTGAAACGGCAGCGGCAATGCATTCAGGCTTCTCCAGATCAAGTTCGGGTCTGCCAAGAGCAATAATCTCGATGTTTGGATCACTCGCGCCGCATTGCAGCAGGGCACGTGCTAGCTGGCCTTGCGTTCCCGTAACGAGCACGCGGAACGTCATTTGGCTTTGCCCAAGCGCTCGCCACCATATCGCGCGTTGAAGATGGGTTCCCACCAGTTGTGGTTGGCCAGATACCAGCCGATGGTTTTCTTCAGTCCGGTATCAAATGTCTCATGGGCGCGCCAGCCAAGCTCGGTTTCGATTTTAGTTGCGTCAATAGCGTAACGCAAATCATGTCCGGGTCGATCACCCACAAATTTAATGAGTGTCCGTCGGGGACCTGTGTTTAACGGAGTGATAGTATCCAATGTGTCGGCAATGGTTTCAACGACTGCAAGGTTACTGCGTTCGTTGCGGCCTCCAATGTTGTAAGACTCGCCAATTCGACCTTTGGTGATGATGATGGCCAAGGCTCTCGCGTGATCTTCCACGTGAAGCCAGTCGCGCACATTTTCGCCCGTGCCATAAACAGGTAGCGGTTTTCCCTGAATGCCGTTGATAATCATTAAGGGAATAAGCTTTTCAGGAAAGTGATAGGGACCATAATTATTCGAACAATTGGACAGCACGACTGGTAAACCATAAGTATGATGCCAAGCGCGGACGAGATGATCGGATGATGCCTTGGATGCAGAATATGGTGACGAAGGTGCGTAAGGTGTCTGTTCCGTAAACAGTCCTTCACCGAGCGGCAGATCGCCAAAGACTTCATCCGTCGAAATATGGTGGAAGCGGAATGATGAGCGATTTTCATCTTTCAAGGTGTCGTAATAGGCTCTGGCCGCCTGCAGCAGCGAAAATGTCCCGATGATATTGGTCTGCACAAACGCACCGGGTCCATCAATCGATCTGTCGACATGACTTTCTGCCGCAAGATGCATGACAGCATCTACCGCTTCACTCTGCATAAGGTTCAGCATGGCGTCACGATCACAGATGTCGCGCCGGTGAAATGAATAGAGCGGAGACTTGGCGATTTCGGCGGTCGATCCTTCACTGGCTGCATAGGTCAGTTTGTCGACATTGACAACTGCAACCCCCAAATCCCGAACCAGATGACGGCACACTGCTGATCCAATAAAACCAGACCCACCGGTGACCATAATTTTCATGAGAAGCTGTCTCCTGTGGGTCAGAACAAAATAGTGGATTCGACGTCGGCCAAGAGTGGGGCCTTCATGTCTTTGTCAGAGAGAACAGGTGTTGCGCCATCAAGTGGCCACTGCACCGCCAAGACGGGGTCATCATAGCGTATTCCCACTTCGTGATTTGGCGCATAGGCTGCTGTTACTTTATAAAACACTTCAGTGTGGGGTTCCAAAGTCAGAAAGCCATGGGCAAAACCCACAGGCACGTAAAGCTGATTGGCTTTTTCAGCTGTGAGAGTACAGCTGGCCCAATGACCATAAGTTGGGGAATTCTTGCGCAAATCAACGGCCACGTCAAAGATCGAGCCTTTCAGTACACGAACCAGCTTCGCCTGGGCAAAAGGAGCGACTTGCAGATGCAAACCTCTCAGTACAAATTTTTCAGCGGAATAGGATTGGTTGTCCTGCACCCAAATACCCGGCAGTCCTGCGTTGACGAGACGGTCGCGCGAAAACGATTCCATGAAATAGCCACGCGCATCACCAAATTTTTTCGGTGTTATTTCAACCAAAGCTTTGATGGCAAGTTCGCGGATCTGCATGTCAGGCTTTCCGGCTCTCGGTGACCAGACGGCGCAGATAGGCGGCATATTCAGTTTTACCCATCTGGTCGGCGCGTCGCAGCATCTGTTCGGCATCAATATAACCGCAGCTGAATGCAATTTCTTCAGGGCAACAGATTTTGCTGCCAGTGCGTGTTTCTATCGTGCGGATGTAGGAACTGGCGTCATGCAGGCTATCATGGGTGCCAGTATCGAGCCACGCATTTCCTCTGCCCAACATTTCAACCTGCAGGTCTCCGCGTTTCAGATAAAC
>CAXTLE010000054.1:0-13680 GCA_964244855.1 uncultured Aestuariivirga sp.
GCCTTGAGGGAAGACTATGACAAACCTGGCACTACTGGGCGACATCGGCGGCACAAATTCACGCTTCGGACTCATAGAGTTGGGCTCCGCCGAAGCGCGTGACGTTGAGGTTTTAAAGAACGACAACTTCAACGGACTTGAAGCCGCCATTTCGCACTACCTCGAAAAGCGCGGCATCACCGAATTGGCCGCCGCCGCCGTGGATGTGGCAGCGCCCGTGGACCGCGAAAACATCACCCTCACCAACCGCGACTGGACTTTCAGTGCTGAAACCCTGCGCAAAGCAGCAAAAGCCAAACGCTTCCGCTTGCTCAATGATTATGAAGCGCTGGCCTGGTCGCTGCCCTTTCTCGAAGCTGATGACCTCATGCAGTTGGGTGGTGACGCACCATTGCCAAACCACCTGAAAATAGTACTCGGCCCCGGCACCGGACTTGGTGGTGCAATCTGCGCGCCATTGCCAGGCGGCGGCTGGATGCCCATTCCCGGCGAAATGGGTCACATCACTTTGCCTGTTGTAACTAAAGAAGAAATGGCCCTGAAAAACGCCATTATGGGCCAAGACAAATTTGCCGAAGTCGAGGACGTCCTCACAGGCCCCGGATTACTGTCGCTCTACAACGTCATCGCCAAACCACTCCGCCACATCACACCCGAACAGGTTCGCGTGGCAGCTCTTGAGGGTGGAGACGCTGATGCTGAAAAAACCCTCGATCACTTCATGACCTTCCTCATGCGCCTTGCAGGCGACATGGCCATGGCCTTGCAAGCCCGTGGTGGCGTTTATCTCGCAGGCGGCATTGTGCCAACCATTGCCCATAAATTGAAAGCAGCCAAATACCGCGCCGTGTTTGAAGACAAAGGCCGCATTGCTAACGTGGTGAAACCCATTCCGGTCTTCGTCATCACCGATCCATTTCCGGCGTTCAAAGGCTGTGCCGCAGCATTGAACGCCAAATGACCCAAGCCCTCATCATCATCGACGTACAGAATGATTTCTGCCCCGGCGGAAAACTTGCCGTAAATGGCGGCCATGACATTGTGCCGCTGATCAACCAACTCGCCTCACAGCACACCCACGTCATCCTCACGCAAGATTGGCACCCCGAAGGCCACTCTTCCTTCGCCTCGCAACATAAGGGCGCGGAAGCCTTCAGCCAAATTCAAATGCCCTATGGCCCACAAACCCTGTGGCCGGACCACTGCATCATCGGCACCGTAGGTGCCAAATTCCACAGCAGCCTCGACGTGCCCCACGCCGAACTCATCATTCGCAAAGGCTTTCGCAAGGCAATCGACTCCTACTCCGCCTTTTTCGAAAACGATCACAAAACCCCAACGGGACTCGGCGGCTATTTGAAAGAACGGGGCTTCACCAAACTGATCTGTGTCGGCCTCGCCTTTGACTATTGCGTTCGCTACTCGGCAGAAGATGCAAAGGCTTTGGGCTTCGACGTCACAGTCATCGAAGCCGCCACCCGCGCCATCGATCTGGGCGGCACCGCTGATGCCACCCGTAAAAGTTTCGCGACACACGGAATTACGCTGGCTTAACCCGCCGTCTGATAAACCGTCTTCACTGTCGTATAAAACTCCGCCGCATAGCGCCCCTGTTCGCGCGATCCCATGCTGGAGCCTTTGCGCCCGCCAAACGGCACATGATAATCCACACCAGCCGTCGGCAAATTCACCATCACCATGCCGGCCTGCGCCTTTTTGCGGAAGTCGGATGCATATTTCAGCGACGATGTATAAATACCCGATGACAACCCAAACGGCGTATCATTGGCCACCGCCAGCGCTTCATCATAACCCGACACCTTGATGACGGATGCAACCGGACCAAACACTTCCTCACGGTTGATGCGCATATCATTCGTGGTGTTGGTGAACAGGGCAGGCGACAGGTAATGCCCCTTGGTGTCGCGGTTCAAACGTTCACCACCCCAGACCAGAGTGCCACCTTCCTTCCGTGCAATGCCGATATATTTTTCATCCTGCTCCAGTTGTTTTGCATCCACCACAGGACCAATCTGCGTGCCGTCCTTCAAGGCATGATCAACCTTCAAAGCCTGCATGGCCGCAACAGCCTTCTCCACAAACGCATCATGCACTTTTTCATCAATGATCAAACGTGAAGACGCCGTGCAACGTTGCCCCGTCTGGAAAAATGCACCGTCAACCGCACCAGCCACGGCCAGATCCAGATTGGCATCTGCCAGCACAACAAGCGGATTCTTGCCGCCCATTTCCAATTGGAACTTGGCACCACGCGCTGCACAGGCCATGGCAACCTTGGCACCCGTATCAACCGAACCCGTAAAGGAAATCGCGTTGACGTCCTTGTGAGTCAGCATAACCTGACCGACCACAGAACCACGTCCCATTACAAGATTTAAAACACCGGATGGCAATCCCGCCCGCGAAGCAATCTCAACCAAAGCCCAGGCTGACCCCGGTACCAGATCAGCTGGCTTGAACACCACCGTATTGCCGTAAGCCAGAGCAGGCGCGATCTTCCAGGCCGGAATAGCAATCGGAAAATTCCAGGGGCAAATTAACCCGACCACCCCAACCGCTTCTCGCGTAATGGTCACATCGACATTTGGCCGCACTGACGCAACATGCGTGCCTTCAACCCGCAATGTCTCCTGCGCAAAGAATTTGAAAATCTGCGCGGCCCGCATTGTCTCGGCGATGCCGTTGGCGCGTGGCTTGCCCTCTTCGCGCGCCAGAAGAGTTCCGATCTCATCCCGCCGCGCCAGCAATTCCACACCAATGGCTTCAAGCACATCCGCCCGCTGTTGAGGTGTGGTGCCGCTCCAGCCGGGAAGTGCTGCTTTCGCAGCCGCAATCGCATTCTCGGCCTGCTGAGCATCAGCCTGCGCATAAAGTCCGACGACATCGCTCACATCCGACGGGTTGATATTCTCCGAAACCGACGCGCCATCCAGCCATTCACCGTTGATAAAGTTCTTATGCAACATGATTCAAATCCTCAAAAAGTTGCTGGACCATAATCATCATACAATTGCGGTTCAAGCTGCAATCACGAACCGCCAGCTATGCAAATCGCAGCAGCGAAGCACCCGCAACAATCATCACGCCGCCAACGATGCGTTGCCAGCTCAGGGTTTCCTTGAGAATTCGCGCAGAGAACAACAACACGAACACAATTGATGTCTCACGCAACGCGGCCACACTCGCTATCGGAGCTTTCGTCATGGCCCAGACAGCAATGCCATAGGCGGCGCATGAAGCCGCCCCGCCGACAAGTCCCATTTTCCAGTTATCCAGAAAACCCTGCATCAGCCTTCGACCTCGCATCAAACAGGCCGCAACCAGAATGAACATGCCATCAAGCGCGAAAATGACACCGGCAAAACCAAGGGCATTTCCGGAGTTTCGCGCTCCAATACCATCCACCAAAGTATAGGCCGCAATCCAACATGCCGTACCCAAGGCATAGTAAAGCGCGTGAGGGTCAGCCCCCGGCAACCTGTTGCCAAGCCCTGTCAACATTAGACCTGTTACAAGAATAACAACGGCAGCGCCCATCCATAAGCCTGCAGCGTCGTGAGTAAAAAAATGCGCACCCAGCAAAGTCATCAAAGGCGCGGCGCCCCGGGCAACCGGGTAGACCACACTCAAGTCAGCGTGTCGGTATGCGCGAACCAGAAACAGGTTATAGCCGAGGTGCAACACACCCGATGCAAAAGCGAATGGCCAGATGTGGTGACCAGGAAAACCCAACACCCAAACCATGCCAAGACCCATCAGGGCCATAAACGTTTGCAAAACCGTCAGAGATACTAACCGGTCCGCATTGCTTTTGACGATCACGTTCCAACCCGCATGAAGAACGGCGGCAAACAGAACGGTTATGAAAATAGGAAGCGACAAGATTTAAAGACAATAGCCTCGATCATGCTAGCCGTGAAGTCACCAAATCTGTCGACCAAAAAAATGCCAAACAAAAAAAGGAGTTAACGCAGTGTCCACATACGCCTAAACCCTGGAGCCGTCAGCAGACATTTTTCAGTGTAGCGTCTGTATAGCAATCCAATTTTAGTGATGAGCGAGGCCGCAGAGTGATGATCTGTTCAAGATTCATCTCGCCTGAGCCCAGAATATAAGTCACATTGAGAAAGCCAACGTATGGCGGTATGTATTTCATGCAAGCTTGCGCGACAACCAGATCATTGTTTGCGAACATCAAATCGGCCATTTTACTTTTGTCAGGCGCAGTGTTGCAGGCCGCACCTTTGCCGTTGTCAACCTTCCAGGTCTGATCGACCGCGGCCCCCGTTTTCCTGAATCCATAAACCACAACTTTGACGTTGGCGTCTGATTTGGGGTTCATGATCAGTTTGGCAACTTTGAAATAGTCTTCTACGTCCGCTGTGAAAATCTTATCCCGGTGTTGACCAGCCAAATCTGCAACGGAGCTCGCAATCGCGGTAATCCTACGTGTGTTGGACACCATATCGGTAACATCGATCAAGCCAAAAAACATGAAGATCATAAAAGGCAGAACAAATGCCGTTTCAATGGCCGCAACGCCTTTGTTGGATTTTAGATACTGGTGAAATGATTTCGTGCGCATGGCTTCAGTCGTCCTGTTAAAGATCAAGTACCGCAAACATTGGCTGTGACGGCGGGGAAAGGCTCGTTTTTGAACATTGCAAAACCAGCCATGCGCCGTACGTTACCGTTGTTCAGGTTTCCAAAGAAATGCATGAAATATGGCATGGTGAACTTGTAGTCATAAGTTGCAATCAAGGACACAACCTCATTGGGTTTGCCGCATTGGAAAGTCTTGGGAGCAAAAGTGCCGTCCGGTTTGACGCCGACTGTCATGAAGGAATTTGAGGCCTCATTCACGAAATCATCGAATTTCACACCTGCCTTCATGTAGATGGTAACCTTGCTCTCACAAGCCATGATCAGTTTTGCAATATTGCAAACTTTGGTTTTGAATGTGTCCGAGGAGTATTTGGCTTCCTGGGCCTGCCCAGTCCGCACCAGACGTGCCGCTTCCTGCACACTGGTTTGCAACACATATTCTGTAAACATCATGATACCGGTTTCCATGATCACACCAAGAACAAGCATGAACAATGGAATAACCATAGCAAATTCAATTGCAGTTACTCCCGATGTGCTTTTTCTGAACCGCAGTGCCAGGGCACGACCCATCAAGTATCGACCAAAACTGAACATCGACGCCACTCCACTCCTTCAAGAATGAAGCGCATACCGCTCCATCCCAACAATCCAAACACAGAGGTAGCAGCAAGCAATTGCTAAACTTTTACCAGATTTGATGGCTTTTGAATGAATGCATTAATCATTCCTTCACCAAGGCTGTCCGAAAAATCAAAAAAACCGCCCCGTGCAGACTGCACGGCGCGGTGAAAATGTCTTTGATCCCGGCGTTATTGTGGCGCTTCTGGTGCCTTCGTTTCAGCTGTTCCGCTACCTGTTGCCAGGCCAAATTTATCCTCTGTCTGCTTTTTGGTAATTTCAGTATAATCCTTGTCATCGCCGACTTGGAGATTGGTCTGACAGGTGCCGGCACATGAGTAGGAGTAGCGTCTGGGGCCGCGGTACAATGTGAGCAGCGTATCTTGTGCGAGTTGTCCTACCAACTTGAAACTGGCAATCTGATTGCCCTGCAGATCTAGAATGATCAGATTGGTCTGCCCGAAGGATCGTCCGTGCACAAATAGTTTTTGTCCCTGAATGGATACGTCCGCAATAGATGGGTTTCCCACGATAATGGCACCTGGTTGTGCCGGTAATTGAAGAATCTGTGATTCGTCTACCGCCACCGTGAGAGTCTGAATTTCGGCCTGGGCCGTGAGGGTGGCGGCTAAGAAAGCTGTGGCGCCCGCCAAAAGGGATAATACATTGGTCTTGATCATTAGACTCACCAGCACAGGGGTTTGCGACAAAGCGCTTGAACGAGTTTGGAATGTGCCACGGGAATGGTGAATCTTCTGTTACCGAATACGGAGAAGTTTTATCTTTTGAAGAATTGAAGGTTTAACTATCCCTTTAGGGCCTGTGTGACACACTGTTGGTGAATCGGCCCTCAGCTTTATCCCAACAGGTTTCCAACATGCTTCAAACGCTTTCACTCGGTCTGCTGCCCAGTCTCATGATTATTGCCGCTTTGACCGATGTCGCTTCATTTAAGATCCCGAACTGGTTGACGGGCCTCACTGCAGCGCTTTTCTTTCCCATGGCGCTATTGACCCACATGCCGCTGGTTGAGTTCGGCTGGCACCTGCTGGCCGGCGTTGTCCTGTTTTTTGTGGGCTATGTGCTGTTTGCACTCCGCCTGTTTGGCGGCGGCGATGCGAAGATGATGGCCGCTGCAGGATTGTGGTTCGGCACCGGACAAACAATGCAATTCCTGATCATGACGTCTCTGGCAGGTGGAGTTTTGGCCGCAGCCATTGCTGGTTGGTCGGGGTTCATGTTTTTCTGGGAATTCCATGGTCCAAAAGCCGACGGCTTTGTTTCGGACAACCTCAAGAAAATCCGGCCAAAATTGCCATACGGTTTTGCCATTTGCGTGGGCGCCATTTTGGCATTTCCACAAAGTTGGTGGATGACTTCGGTATGAGGCCCCAACCTCATTAACCAAATATTCGCCATTACGTCAGAAAGATGAATTGAGAGAGTTTGCGCCATCGGCGCTGTGAGGACGACAAATGAGTAAAATGCGCATCGTGATGTTTGCACTGGCAGCAGGCTCCGCCGTAATGGCGGGTGTGCTCGCCAAGGGCTTTGTCGGCAAAGGCCCGCAAGTCGAGACTGCAGTGGTAGCCCAGGTTAAAACAGTGCCGGTTCTTGTTGCTGCAAAGGACATTGAAGTGGGCGAACGCCTGGCCTCCGGCACAATCATCTGGAAAGACTGGCCATCGGACAACGTCCTCGACGCCATGATCACCAAGGATGAAAAGCCCGACGCCGATGTGGCTTTTGCCGAAACCCGGGCCCGCATCCCGATGTTTGAGGGCGAAGTGATCAATGAAAAGAAAATTGTTGACCCAAAGACCGGAGGCTTCATGAGTGCTGTGTTGCCCAAGGGCATGCGTGCTTTGTCAGTTGCGATCAGCGAGCGCTCATCAGCGGGCGGCTTCATTATGCCGAATGACCGCGTTGACGTTCTCCTGACCCGCAAATCTCAGGGCACCAGTGGCAACAGCCTCGTCAACACTGAGACAGTGATTTCCAACGTCCGCGTGCTCGCCATCAATCAGATTTTCCGTCAAGCCAAGGAAGGTGAGGATGTAGCCGTGAAGGACGGCCTCACCGCAACCGTTGAATTGTCACCGTCACAGGCCGAGGTCGTGGCACGCGTCGAGAGCGAGGGCGAGCTGTCTCTGGCTTTGCGTTCTATCGCTGAAAGCGACGGAAAGGCCTTGGAAGAAGGTCCTCAGCTGGCAGAGAAATACATCAACCGCGACGGCAAGAAGTCACGCTCGAGCAACACGCTGTTCATCCGATACGGACGCGAAACCTATGCAACGAACAATTGATAGAGCAGCTTCCATGATTACAATGTTTCCAATTCGCAAGGTTCGCAAAATGAAAAAGGGTCTTATTGCCGCAAGCTTGCTGGGTATTTCAGTTGCGTTCGCTTCCGTGTTGCCGCTGGCACCGCCCGCTGTTGCGGCCGATCAGGATCCTGCAACCAATCAGGATTATGATCAGGCACGTTTTGTCCGCATGGGCCTCAACAAATCCGTGGTTATTCATCTGCCTGCTGAAGCCAAGGATGTTGTAGTTGGCAACTCCTCAATAGTGGATGCAGTTGTTCGATCCAAGAATACAGCGTATTTGTTCGCCCGTGCGACCGGTCAGACGAACATCTTCTTTTTCGATGCAGCTGGCCAACAGATACTGGCACTAGACCTTGAAGTGGCTTTGGACACGACGGCTATACGCAAACTGCTGAACCGCTCACTGCCCGGCAATCAGATAACAGTTGATACGCTGAACGACAGCATTGTCTTGGGCGGCATAGCCAGAAACGGCTTGGAAGCCAAAACCGCCATGGACATGGTCGAGCAGCTCAGAGGCCCAACGGGAACAGTCGTCAACACCATGACGGTGGCCGGTGAAGACCAGGTCATGCTCAAGGTCAAGGTTGTCGAAATCCAGCGCGATGTGCTGAAACAGTTCGGCGTTGATCTTTCAGCTCTTCTCGACGCCGGAAAATTCGCCTTCAATCTGGCCAACATCAATCCTTTTGCCAACAGCTTGATCGCTCCCACGAGTGGTTACAAAGGCGTGTTTTCGTCTGGTGGCACACAAATCGAGGGCTTGATCCGCGCCATGGAAGGTGATGGCCTTATCCGCACTCTTGCAGAACCCAACCTTACTGCGATGAGTGGTCAACAAGCCAAGTTTCACGCCGGCGGCGAATTTCCTTACGAACTTTGCAAACGGGATAACGGTGTTTTGAACTGTACGGTGTCGTTCAAGGAATATGGCGTTCAACTTGAATTCACACCAACGGTCATTTCTGAAGACCGCATCAACCTGAAAATCAAAACCGATGTGAGTGAGCTGACATCGATCTCTGCGAGCAATATACCCTCGACCAATCGTCGCTCTTCAGAAACAGTTTTGGAATTACCAAGTGGCGGTTCCATGATGGTTGCAGGTTTGATCAAGGAATCAACGAGGCAAAACATCAACGGCACGCCAGGACTGAAAACGCTGCCTATTCTTGGAACACTCTTCCGAAGCCGTGATTTTGTATCCAACGAAACTGAGCTGGTTGTTTTGGTGACACCCGTTCTCGTGCGCCCCACGACACAGGCCAAGCTTACGACACCCGATAAGGGATTTGCACCTGCCACAGATCGGCAAGGCATGTTCTTCGGCCGCTTGAACAAAGTCTATGGCAGCGGTGAGGCACCCCAGGGTGCATATAATGGCAACGTCGGTTTCATCGTCGAGTGAGCAGGAAAGTCAGTAAAATGTTCAAGAGTTTCTCCCCCCAAATGACCCGCACCCTCGGCACAGTTTTTCTTGTTCTTGCCTTACCATTGGCAGGCTGTGTCACCGACCAATGGGCAGAAGACGAAACGCCGCAAATACCCTTTGGCGGTTCAAAGTTGCACCCCATCAAAGTCGTCGGCAACAAGGCAAGCGTCGATCAATGCGGCTTGTGGCCGATGGATTCGACCGACAGCCATAGCAACGTGATGCTGCCAAATCACGGCTGCGCCGTTCAGGCCAATATTGCAGCCATGGCGGCTTACCCGCAGGATTTAGTAAAGTTGCGGCGCATGTCACGCTCGCCCGCAACGCCAAGAGTCACAGCTATAACTGCGATCTCGGCGCCAGCAGCCACATCGTCTGGCGCATCTCCAGCCGCCAGCACCGGCGCCAGCGCCAAGCCCACGCCGTAATGAATTCGACAAGAAGAAATCAGGACCACCACCATGCAAAATACGGCCATTGAAGCAAGTGCGAACCCGGGCAACCAGCAGTTTCCTGTGGTGCTGGTTCCCCGCATTGAACTGCATGTTTACTGTGACAACCAGCAAAGCGGCCAGGTTCTACAGGCCGCAACAGCTGATCGTCGAATGGCGCGTGCCCATGTGACCATACAACTCGGCGGTATTGCAGCGGCCAGTCAGGTTTATCAAACCCAGCCCACACCAAACGTGTTGGTGGTTGAAACCCATTCCGGCCGTGATCAGTTGATGGCGGAACTGGCGCAACTCTCTGAAGTTTGCCAAGCGAACACAAAGGTTGTGGTCATCGGCCATGTCAACGATGTGTTGCTCTACCGCGAACTGATCAAGGCCGGTATCAGCGAGTATGTGGTCGCTCCGGTGTCAGCGGTGGGCTTTATCGACCTTATTGCAGGCTTGTACGCCGATCCAAAGTCTGCCCCCCTGGGCCGGATTGTTGCCTTCGTGGGCGCAAAGGGCGGCGTTGGTAGTTCGACAATAGCCCATAATATTGGCTGGGCCACGTCACAAAAACAGGGCGTGGATACTATTATTACTGACCTCGACCTGGCTTTTGGCACGGCGTCACTGAATTTCAACCAGGATGGTTCAGGCGGCATTCTGGAAGCACTCAACCAGCCGGACCGACTTGATTCCACGCTGGTTGAACGCATGATGACCAAGCTAGGCAACAAGCTGAGCCTGCTCAATGGACCTGGCACTGTAGACCGCGAGTTCAACATTGAAGGCCATGCGGTTGAAGCAATTTTGAATGTGGTTCGCGCCTCCGCTCCGCTTGTCATGGTCGATGTTCCAAATATGTGGGCCCCCTGGATCAAGAACACGTTGCTCAACGCGGACGAAATTGTAATTACTGCAACACCCGAATTACCAAGTCTCCGCAACGCCAAGAACCTTATGGACCTCCTGCGTTCTTCTCGGCCCAATGACCGGGTTCCACATTTGATTATCAATCAGGTGGGTGTACCAAAACGGCCCGAAATCGCGCCGGCTGATTTTGCAAAGGCCTTGGGTGTGTCGCCACTTGCTGTGATCCCGCATGATCCCGCCTCCTTTGGCTTGGCCCAAGGCAACGGACAAATGCTGTTCGAGGTCGCACCAAAATCAAAGGCTGCGGAAGTTCTGTTGAGCATTGCGCCAAGGCTCGCCGGTCACGAGATCGCCATGCCCGAAAAGTCCAAAAGCGGCGGATTTCTGTCGAAATTTCAGCGGCTTGGTAAAAAGTCATAACACCGGAAGGATTGTCGTATGTTCGGCAAGAGATCAGAAAATAGCGTACAGCAGGGCCTGCCCGTTCCAGCAATAGGAAATGCGGCACAACCAGCGGCGGCCAATGCAAAGTCCATTCCGGATATCGGCGTGCAGCGTGCAGCGCCGCCAACCGCAAAGGCACCGCCTCCACAATCAGTTGAAAACAGCCGACGCTCTGACAATTATTACGACATCAAAAGCACGATCTTCAACGCGTTGATTGATGCCATCGACCTTACACAGCTGGCTCAACTTGACCGTGAAGCCGCACGCGATGAAATCCGTGATATTGTCAATGAGATCATTGCCCTCAAAGACGTTGTCATGTCGATTGCCGAGCAGGAAGAACTGCTCGAAGACATTTGTAACGATGTTCTGGGATATGGACCTCTCGAACCATTGCTGGCGCGAGACGATATTGCCGACATCATGGTCAATGGCGCTTCGACGGTTTACATCGAAGTCAACGGCAAGATGCAAAAAACCGGCGTTCGCTTCCGGGACAACAATCAACTTCTGAATATCTGCCAGCGCATCGTGAGTCAGGTTGGCCGTCGTGTTGACGAAGCGTCCCCCATATGCGACGCCCGCCTTGCTGACGGTTCACGTGTAAACTGTATTGTGCCACCTCTCGCCATTGATGGGCCATGCCTGACCATTCGTAAGTTCAAGAAAGACCGCCTGAAATTACCTGATCTTGTGCGCTTCAACTCGATCACACCGGAAGGCGGCACAATTCTCGAAATCGTCGGTCGCGTCCGTTGTAACGTGTTGATTTCCGGCGGTACGGGTTCCGGCAAAACCACATTGCTTAATGGTCTGACCGGCTACATCGATCACGATGAACGCATCATCACATGCGAAGACGCAGCTGAACTTCAGTTGCAGCAGCCACACACCGTGCGCCTCGAAACCCGCCCGCCGAATCTCGAAGGCGAAGGCGCTATCACCATGCGCGACCTCGTCAAGAACTGCCTGCGTATGCGCCCTGAACGCATCATCGTGGGCGAAGTCCGCGGACCTGAAGCCTTCGACTTGTTACAGGCCATGAATACGGGTCACGATGGTTCAATGGGCACCCTCCACGCCAACTCCCCGCGTGAAGCGATTTCGCGTCTGGAATCGATGATCACCATGGGTGGTTTTTCGCTTCCGTCAAAGACGATCAAGGAAATGATCTGCGGTTCGATTGACGTGATTGTGCAAGCTTCCCGTCTACGCGATGGTTCGCGCAAAATTACCCACATCACGGAAGTCGTTGGCATGGAAGGCGACGTGATCATTACGCAGGATTTGTTTATCTACGAAATTGTCGGTGAAGATGCCAACGGTAAAATCATTGGCCGTCACCGCTCCACAGGAATCGCACGCCCGCACTTCTGGGACCGTGCCCGTTATTACAACGAAGAACGTCGTTTGGCAGAAGCTTTGGAAAAGGCCGAAGACCGTAACGCCGACAAGACTTAAACAATCCAGTCAGGAGTATCCGCGATGGAATTCGGCGGAAATATGAAAGATCTTGCATTCATGTTCACTGTGGCTATCGCCGTGGGTGGGCTTGCGATTGCTTTGCTCTACCCCCTGATGCAGCAAAACAGGGCTGAAAAACGTGTTGAGCAAATAACCGAAGGCAAGAAAGACACAAAAGGCAATTCGTTCCGTAATCGCTTCGCTGAAGATAAAAGCGACAGCCGCCGTCGCCAGATTCAGGATTCTCTCAATCAGATTGGCAATGAGGAAAAGCAACGCAAGAAGAAAGCCAATCTGCGAACATTGATCCAGCAGGCTGGGCTGGAAACGACGACCCAGACATTTTGGATTTTCTCGGCCATTTTGGGAATTGGATTTGCTGCCCCTCCTTTCATATTCGGCCTTCCGTGGTTTGTTGCGGCAGGATTGGGATTTGTCGGCTTTCTTGGTTTCCCGCGCTGGCTTCTCGGCTTTTTGCGCAAGCGTCGTCAGAATACATTCTTGAATGATTTTGCTGATGCCATCGACGTTATGGTGCGTGCATTGAAAGCAGGCCTGCCGGTATCTGAGGCGATGAAAATCATTGCTTCTGAGTCAGGTCCGCCGGTGGGTCCAGAGTTTCTTGAGGTCGTTGAAGGTCAACGCATAGGCATCACCATTGATCAAGGTATTGAACGCATGGTGGAGCGCATGCCGCTCTCAGAAGTAAACTTCCTTGCCATCGTGATGACCATCCAATCCAAGACAGGCGGAAATTTGTCTGAAGCCCTGGGCAATTTGTCACGGGTTTTGCGCGACCGCAAGAAAATGAAGCAAAAAATTCGCTCGGTCAGTCAGGAAGCCAAATCTTCTGCTGCGATTATCGGATCTTTGCCGTTCGTTATCATGGGAGCGCTGACAATGCTGAATCCCAACTACATGACGCCCCTGTTCGTTTCCAGTCTCGGCAACATAATGCTGATTGGCAGCGCCACCTGGATGACCATCGGGGTGCTTGTCATGCGCAAAATGATTCAATTCGAAATTTAAGTACCGGCAGAAAGCCAGCATGACCGACTTTATCGCACTCATTTTCACAGTTGAATCGATCTTCACGATTTTAATCGCAATGGCAGCTTTTGCCACGGTGGTTACGGTGGCGTCGCCGTTTTTTGAGACTGATAAACTGAAGTCACGCATGAAAGGCGTCGTGGAAGAGCGCGAACGCCTGAAATCTGCTCAAAGAGCGTCGCTGGCTGGCAATGAAAGCAGGCTACGCGACAAGGCAAAGCCCGGACTCTACAAACAGCTTGTTGATTTGCTCAACCTCAAAAAGATATTTGAATCAGAAGGCACCAAAAACTCACTGCGCCAAGCCGGGTTCCGTTCTGAAAAACATTTGGTCACGTTTTTGGCGGCACGCGCGCTGGTGCCACTGGTCGTAAGCATTTTGACGTTTGTCTATACGTCTACA
>CAXTLE010000055.1:0-13624 GCA_964244855.1 uncultured Aestuariivirga sp.
AAGGCTTCGGCGTAGTTTTTGCGGAAGGTGGCAACAGCGTCTTTTGCCAGCAGCACTTCATTGGCGGCGTTGAGGGTGAAGGATTTCCGCTGTTCCGTGGTGCGTTGAGTGTGCGGGTCGAAGGAGCGGATGCTTTCCAGCGTGTCGCCGAAAAAGTCGAGGCGCACGGGCAGTGCTGCACCGGGCGGGAAGATGTCGATGAGACCACCGCGCACTGCGAAGTCACCGGGGTCAACGACGGTGCCGGTACGGCTATAGCCATTGTCGACGAGGAACGCCTGCAAAGCATCACCCGCCACGCGCTGGCCGGGTTTTGCGGTGAAGGACGCAGCCTTGACCATGGACTTTGGCACCACGCGTTGCGTGATCGCGTTGACGGTGGTGAGGACGAGGCGTTGGGCTTCCGGCAAGGCCGTAAACTGCGCAAGTGCCGACAGACGTTGTGAGACGATTTCCGTCGAAGGTGACACGCGGTCGTAGGGCAAGCAGTCCCAGGCGGGGAAGCGGATGATGGTCAGGTCTGGTGCGTGAAAACGGACTTGTTCTTCGAGTTGTGCGAGTTGCTGATCGTCAACGCAGACATGGATGACACCTCGTTTGGCTGCGGCCACCACGATTTCCGGCAGCACTTGGCCTAGAAGCCCAAGCGGCAGGCCTGACAGCATCAAGCGGCCCGGCATATCGATGCGGGATTTCAACGTTGTGAGTGCGGTCATGCTGTCACCGGGCGGAATGCCAACATGTCGAGCAACATGGGCGAGCGCAATTCCTGCGGCACATTTTCTTGCCCTGTGACCCACGAGAGCAATTGTTGATCCGGAATTTCGAGCAGCACCTCAAAGGTTATCAACTCTTGCGGCGACATCGTTGGCAAACGCGCACTTGCAAAACCGCCCACAACAATATCCATTTCCTTGATGCCACGGCGCGAGGCCCGCCACGCCAATCGTTTGCGGACGTTTTCGAGTTGTTCATTGGTTGTGGACATGGGCGCGTCTTATAGACAGAACCGCTTGCGCCGCAACCGCTTCCGATAGAAAACGGGCTATGCGTCCTGATCTTCTCACCCCATTGTTTGCCGATGTTACCAGCCTGAAAGGGGTTGGCGACAAGGTGGCGAAGTTATTCCAGAAGGTGCTGCATCGAGGAGCGACGCCTGCGCGGGTCGTCGACCTGTTGCTGCGTCCGCCTATAGCCGTGGTGGATCGGCGTTATCGTTGTACAATCAGTCAGTTACCCGAACAAGGTGTTGTTACGGTTGAAGTTACGGTTGGTGAACATATTCCGCCGAAGCAAGGCAGCAAATTGCCCTATCGTGTCGAAGTGTTTGATGACACTGGCCAAATGACGCTGGTTTATTTCAAGGCCTATGCCGATAGCATGAAAAGCCTGCTGCCCCAGGGTGAGCGTCGCATTGTCTCAGGCGAAATCAGCTGGTTCCGGGCAGATGCTCAGATGAACCATCCGGATCACGTTGTAACCGTCGATGCCTTTGCAACACTGCCCGCGATTGAACCGGTTTATCCTTTGACGGCGGGGCTCACGGCCAAGGCTTATCTGAAAGCCGTGCAACAGGCCCTGCCCCGCTTGCCACATCTGCCGGAATGGCAGGATTTGGCGTGGATGCAGAAAAATGGCTGGGCGGGATTTCATGACAGTTTGACCGCTGCACATTTGCCGCCCGCCCCAAACGCCGTTGATATCATGAGCCCGGTGCGGCAGCGTTTGGCCTATGACGAGTTGCTGGCCAATCAACTGGCACTTGCCATGGTACGGCGGCACATGAAGCGGTCATCAGGCCGGGTGTTGAAGGGAGATGGACGGCTGCGATCGAAGATCATTGGTGCGTTGCCCTATCGCATGACCGGAGCGCAGGAGACTTCGGTTCACGAAATCGCGGTTGATATGGCGTCCGGCCAACGAATGATCCGTTTGCTGCAGGGTGACGTGGGTGCCGGCAAGACGGTGGTGGCACTCATGGCCCTGGCGGTTGCAGTTGAAGCTGGTGCGCAGGGTGCATTGATGGTGCCTACGGAAATTCTGGCACGGCAACACATGTCGTCGCTGGGCAAGATTGCGGATGCTGTGGGATTGCATTTGGGCTTGTTGACGGGACGCGAAAAAGGCCGCGCGCGGGAAGAGGTTTTGGCCGCACTTGCTTCCGGCGAGATTGATATTCTCATCGGCACCCATGCGCTTTTTCAGGAAGGTGTGACGTTCAAGGATTTAGGACTTGTGGTCATCGACGAGCAACACCGGTTCGGCGTGCATCAGCGCATGGCACTGCAAGGCAAGGCGCAGATGGCACCTGATTTGTTGGTGATGACGGCGACCCCTATTCCCCGCACGCTGGCGCTGACCGCTTACGGCGATATGGACGTGTCACGTCTGCATGAAAAGCCACCGGGACGCTTGCCGATTGAGACGCGGGTGATGCCGCTGTCACGCATGGAAAATATTGTGGTGGGCTTGCGACGGAGCTTGTCTCAAGGGATCAGGGCTTATTGGGTGTGTCCGCTTGTGGAGGAAAGCGAGTTTGTGGATTTGGCGGCTGCGGAAGATCGCTTCACGCATTTGGCTGCGGCGTTTCCCGGCAAAGTCGGGCTGGTGCATGGACGCCTCAAAGGGCTTGAGCGCGACAAGGTGATGGCAGATTTCAAGTCTGGCTCTTTGTCCGTTTTAGTGTCCACAACCGTGATTGAGGTTGGAGTTGATGTGCCGGAAGCGGCGATCATGGTGATCGAGAATGCCGAGCGTTTTGGCCTTGCGCAGTTACATCAATTGCGCGGCCGCGTTGGGCGTGGCACGGCCAAATCGCATTGCATCTTGCTGTATCAGGAACCTTTGGGTGAAACCGCAAAGGCGCGTCTGGAAATCATGCGATCAACTGAGGACGGCTTTGTGATTGCGGAAGAAGACTTGCGTTTGCGTGGGGCGGGAGAAGTTTTGGGCACACAGCAATCGGGCTTGCCGGAATTTCGGCTGGCTGATTTGTCGGTGCATGCGGAATCGCTCGCAACGGCGCGAGACGATGCCGCGTTGATTATCAACCGTGACGAACGCTTGCAGACGCCACGTGGCGAGGCGCTGCGGTGTTTGCTTTATCTGTTTGAGCGGGATGAGGCGATCAGGTTGCTCGGGGCGGGATAATACGGCCCTCATCCGGCTCACGCTTCGCGCGATCCATCTCCTCCCGCAAACGGTAGAGGTGAAACGCTCTTCACTTCTCCCGCTTGCGGGAGAGGACGCCCCGTGAGCGGCGGGTGGGGGAAGTTGCCGCCACAACTTCTTCCTCCAACTTCAATGGCGCATCTGGAAACACAAGCCCCATGGAAATGACCAGCTTCAAGCCATCTTCCACCGACATATCCAAAACCTGCACTTCATTTTCTTTCACGAAGAACACATAGCCTGACGTCGGGTTCGGCGTTGTCGATACGTAGACTGCATACATCTTCGTGCCCGGCTTCATGCCGATTTGGCCCGAATCCAACTCGCGCGATATAAATGCCACTGACCATGCATCGCGACGCGGCCATTCCACCAGACAGACTTTTTGAAAGCTCGCCCCTTTCTCAGAAAACATGGTTTCGAAAATCTGCTTCGATCCCTTGTAAATCGAGCGCACGACGGGCGTGCGGTTCACCAGGCCATCCCACCAGCCGATGATGGTACGGCCAACAAGGTTGGCACCGAGAAATCCGACCAACGTGATCAGTGCCAGTGCGAACACCAGTCCGGTGCCTGGTACCTTAAAGGGCAGATAGTGATCGGGATTGTAGTTGGTGGGCACCAGGGGCTTTACCCACGAATCGAACACGCCAATAAACCAAACTGTTACCCACACCGTAATTGCGACGGGAGCAAGGATCACCAGCCCTGTGAAAAAGTAACGGCGCAAGCGTCCGAAGGGGGATTTGGCTGTAGGCGCTTCTGGCTTTATGGCTGGCATTTCGTCGCTGTTCATGGCCCTTGATTGCAATATCTGGCCATCTGGTGCAAGGAGCGATCCACATGACTGCCATACGCATTTTTTATCTCGGCCTTGGGTGGCTTTCTGTTGGACTGGGGATCATCGGCATTATTTTGCCGATACTGCCAACCACACCGTTTTTGCTCGTGGCCGTATGGGCTTTCAGCCGGTCTTCGCCTGAACTTGCAGAGAAACTGCGCAATCATCCGAAAGCTGGACATTACATTCGCGCTTGGCAGGATCACGGGGTTATTCCGCGAATGGGAAAAGTTTTGGCTACTGTGATGATGACCGCGACGATGGTCTACCTCGCAGCCTTCAGCACACTGCCATTGTGGGCGTTGTTGATTGCCGCTGCGGTGTTTGCGTCAGTGGAAATGTTTATTCTGTCACGCCCCAGTCTACCCCCGAAACACTAATCTAATTATTCAGCGAAGCCGGATACTGTTCTGACCATACGCGTGCGCGGGCCTCGGCTTCCAATTTTGTATCTTCGTCAATTCCCGACATGAGCTGATTATAGCGGTTGACGATATTCGGGTTTTCATCGGGCTTTGCCGTTTCCATCGCAAGTATATACCACATGACGGCGCGGGTTTCGTTTTTCTTGACATTGCGGCCTGACCAATAGAGGTCCCCCAGATAGGCCTGTGCTTCCGGGTGGCGTTTACGCGCTGCGGCGGTGAGCCATTTCAGACCTTGCTGTGGGTTCTGGGTTACGCCTTCGCCGAGCATGTTCATTTGTCCCAGTGCATATTGTGCTGCCGGGTGGCCATAGGTTGAGGCGATGCGCAAATAAGTACGTGCTGCGCCATCGGGATCAGGCTTCATGCCGGATTCAGGTATTCCGGTGCGGCGATAGTCGGCCATGTGGATTTGGCTGTCGATGACAATGCGCAAGCGCTTGTTGTCTGACTCCTCGGGATCGTAACTCTCGGATACGCGGCTATAGTAGGAATAGGCCACTGAGGCGTCACGAGACACGCCCTGCCCCAACCGATACATGTGGCCCAAGTACCAATCGGC
The DNA here is from genome assembly GCA_964244855.1 of uncultured Aestuariivirga sp. Lineage (GTDB taxonomy): Bacteria > Pseudomonadota > Alphaproteobacteria > Rhizobiales > Aestuariivirgaceae > Aestuariivirga. The sequence goes on from CAXTLE010000055.1 coordinate 5,000, forward strand.
TACCACATTGCCATCGTCGGACTCGCGGCGGAAATATTTGAGTGCCTTGTCATAGTTGCCGTCGCCATAGGCGTTACGGGCTTTCTTGAGGTCGCTGGTCCAGAATGGAATGTTGATGTGGGGAAGTTTCAACTCTGGAGCGGCTGGCAGGTAGTCGAAAAATCCAGCCCCCTGTTCCTGCTCGGCGGCCGCTGCGGTGCCGTTGAACGTGGCCAGAATCACCAGAGCTGCACAGAAGTGCAGCGCCCACGCCCGATTGCCACTTGCCGAAATCCGAATGTTCACGATTGACCGACTTCAATACTCTTACCACGACGTCGCATCGGCGAATCTGTGTTGCTTTGCATTGCAGCGCATTGCTGGTTGACAGGCAGTTAAACTGAACTGAAAACTTTCAAGATTCGTGTGACAGGCGTCTCGGCGAGCGGAGTAGGCTGTAATTGCGGCGGATCGTGGCTGCAAAAGCGGTTCACGCGCCACAAACCAACAATTCAAATCGCTGTTGCAGGAATGCAACATTCGTGGAAAGCCCCTGCACCATCAAAGGGAAACATGGCAGTGTGCCGTGACGAATCTTTGTAATGAATTTTGGGGAAAGCAGATGCCAGACGACACACTTCCAGTCACGCCACTTTCGCCGCCAGAGCGGCTGGTCTTTACATACGTCAAACGTCCAGGGCTGTTGAAGTTGACAATTGTGAATTTCTTGTTGTGGTGCGTGACGCTTGGTTTCTATCGGTTTTGGGCCAAAACAAATGTGAGGAAGCACATCTGGTCGTCGGTGCACATAAATGGCGAACCGCTGGAGTATACTGGTACAGGCATGGAGCTTTTTAAAGGCTTTCTGGTTGTATTTTTCGTCTTTATTCTACCCTTTATCTTGGCTGGCGCATTGGCGAACTTCATTCAGGGCCAAGGGTCTCCTATTGCCCTCATACTCCAGCTGGTATTTTTGTTACTGTTCAACTTGCTTTGGGGCTTTGCGATTTACAAGGCAAGAAAGTACCAACTTTCGCGTACAAACTGGCGTGGCATCCGAGGCACTCTGGTCGGGTCTGCCATGACTTACAGTTTGCTTTATTTTGGTTCAATTATCGCAACCAAAATGAGTTTGGGATGGGCGAGACCCGTCATGAATACGGTTTTGTCGGAGCAGATAACAAATGACATGCGGTTTGGCGATGCGGCGTTCAAGTTCAAAGGGCCAGCCGGTCGATTGTATCCGACCTATGCAATTTGCTGGTTGCTTTCTTTCGCTGCCATCTTGGCGGTTCTTGTTACTGCAGCAATGTACAGACCGTTATCAATGGAAATGAAGGACATATTTGATTCAACACTATCACGCCAAACGCTAGAGCAGCTGGGACGCTTGGTTTTATTCGCAGGCTTGGCCTTGTTCATTCTTTTTACGCTGATCATTCCGATGCTGTGGGCCATTTACACTGCAAAAGAATTGCGTACATTTGCGAATTATACGCGGTTTGATGGTGTTCCGTTTACTTTAGACGCCACGACGGGAAGCGTGATTTGGTTGACCATCATCAATTTGCTGCTGATCGTTTTTACAATCGGCATTGCCTGGCCCTTTGTGCAACAGCGCACAGTGAAGTTCGCGGTTGACCGGATTAAGCTCGACGGTCTTGTGGATGTGGACCGGATCCGGCAGTCCTCTGCACGAATGGATACACGCGGCGAAGGTTTGGCTGACGCGTTTGATGTGGGAGGTTTGTAATGAGTTTTGCTGCGGTTTATTTTGATGGCGAGGTTGCACGCGACCATGCTGTGACGGTGCAGCGTGTTGGGTCCAATCTGCAATTCCAGGGAACGGACACCGCTCCGACAACGTGGAGCATCGCGGGTTTGCATCCTATTGATTCGCCAACGCCCGGGCAGCCCTTCCGCATCACACACGACAGCAAACCGGGTGCCCGATTGATCATCCGGGATCAGACGTTCATTGATGACCTTGTCGCACAGAACAGTCATCTGAAAGGTGGCTATTCCTGGCGGCATTTGGGGCATGTGTTGGGTTGGACTGCTGCGGGCTTTGCCGGACTGGCAGCACTCGGTTATTTCGCCATGACGGTTCTGCCGCAACAGGTGGCAGGCTTGTTGCCGCAGAGTTGGCGGCTACACATGGGCGAACAGGTGATAACCTCGCTCGTCGGTTCGGCCAAAAAATGTGACACGGCTGGCAGCAGAGCCGCCATCGCGGCGATGGTTTCGGCACTGGCTGAAAGTGGTGTCGATATTCCTTCGGTACAAGTCGACATTTATGACATGGCTTTGGTCAACGCTTTTGCTGTGCCCGGTGGGCGCATTGTGTTGACGCGGGGACTCTTGAACGAAGCCTCGGAAGCGTCGGAGGTGACTGGCGTTTTTGCACATGAGTTGGGCCATGTTTTTCACTTGCACCCTGAAGCACAATTGGTGCGCTTTGCCGGGTTACAAGTTTTAGCGGGCGCATTTTCGGGTGGTGCCAGTGGTGATTTCATTTCCAGTGCAGCAGGTCTTGCTGCCATCCTGCGCTATAACCGTGATGCAGAGCGCGAGGCTGACAGCTTTGCCCGTGATGTGATGTTGAAAGCCTCGGTAGACCCCGTTGGGCTTAAACACTTCTTTGAGAAACTGATGAAACTCGAAGGCATCAAACCCGGCGATCCTGCGAAAGAAGCGTCAGCGCTGGACCGGATCGGAAATGTGTTTTCAACGCATCCCGGCACTGAGGATCGGATCAAGGAAATTCAGCCTTTACCTCCGGGAAAAACCCCGGTTCAAATCATGACGGACCAGCAGTTCAAGGATTTGCAGAAGGCGTGCGGATGACGTCAGTGTTTCCGGTTTTTTCCCTCGCCCGTGGTTCATAAACCCATGGTCGTATGCCTTGTGCTTGGCGAACGTGCTCCACGCGGCCATCGACAAGCACTGCATAAGCTCCGTTTCGCCAAACGTCGAAGCGATCAACGGTGACTTTGGAACCCTTGCAACGCCTTCGCAGTGGTTCTTGCGACACCAGTATATCGGCGTTGGGGCAGTGCTGAATTCCAAATGGCTGCTTCAGAATGAAAGCAATTTTTAATCCTGCTTGGGTTGCTTCGCAGAGGACGGCAGAGCATGTCCATCCCTCGCGTTTCACCGCGTTCTTAAATCCAGCCGTATCACCTGCTTGGGTCAACCAGCGCGACACCGATGCCGCCCCTTGTTTTGGACTGGCGGGAACAATCCCCTGTTCCGTGATCAAAGCCACATTGCCCGCGCGTTCATCAATCAGCAGAAGCGTTTTTTCCGAGCCGTACGAAAGCAATGCAAGTGCCAGAGCCGCAAATGGAATTGCCAGCAACCGCAACCGCGTGATCGGTAAAAACAGGAATGCCGCTGCAAGCGCCAGTGCTGCCGCCACATTCACATCTATCAATGGCAGGCGCTGCCCTGCCCCCGGCAAGCTGGCGACCCAATCAGACACCAGCATAACGCCCTGCAAGCCCCAGCCCATCAATTTGAGGGGTATGACCTCCAACCCCAAGGGCATCAATATGACGCTGGCCATGGCGGCTGGCATGACGACCAGACTGACAACAGGCAAAGCCAAGGCGTTGGCCACAACACCATAAGGTGCCAATCTTCCGAAGTGATGCATGGCGGGAATGCCAGACAAGCTGCCTGCCACCAGCGACGTTGCCAGTGAAGCGGCTGAGCCTAGGGCAATGCGTCTGGTCCAATGTGCAACAAAGCTGCCTCGATTGAGCTTGGTCGGTGCTGGCACCAGTTTTTTCCACCAGACGAAGAAAGCAGCCAAGCCCATGACGGCCATGAAAGACATTTGAAAACTTGCAGCCAAGGCCTGTTCCGGCGACCAGAATAAAATCAATACGGCGGCCAATGCGAGATTGTGCAGCGAAAGTGCTGGGCGATCTACAAGCACGGCGAAAAATACGACCGCTATCATGATGAAGGAACGTTCAGTCGCTGCACCGGAATCGGCCAGTAACATATACAGCAGGCCAACACATATGGCGAAGCCTGCGGCCCATTTTTTAACAGGATATTGCAGCGCCAGCCTTGGCGACAAAGCGAGGAGTGCTCGCAACATCCAGAATGCGCCGCCTGCGACAAGCGCCATGTGCAGCCCGGAAATCGATAAGATGTGAAACAGGCCTGAAGCCTGCAAACTCTCATTCATGCTGCGGGGAATCGATGCACGTTCACCGGTTATGACAGCGTCTGCAAAGCTGCCGATCGGACCACGAATGGCTTGGCGCACTCGACCGCCAATTGCGGCGCGCAAATCATGGAAGCTGCGCCGCAAGGCAAAGCGCCAGGGCACGGTTTCGTTCAATATCGCAACGTCGGTTTTGCTGCGGCCTACGGCACCAATGGATTGGAAAAACAACTGGCGGCCATAGTCGAAGCCCCCGGGCTGGGCTGGTCTTGGCAATGGTGCCAAATCAGCTATCAATCGCACCGTGTCGCCCACATGAGGAGCCAGATGTTTTCCCGTGATTTGCACCAACACCCGCGTCGGGCGTTCGGCTTCCGGCAGGCCGATTGCTTCGATGATTTCGAGGGTCAGAGAAAACCGCAGTTTCGAGCGCACATCCACATCAACCACATGCCCGGTTATGGTCTGCATGGGTGAATAAGCCCGGAGCAACGGCGTTGCCACCCATTGCGTGCGCAGTTGTGCGGCAGCGAAGCCCAGAACGATGATTACCACTATTTTCGCGCCCTGCGCTGTGCGGGACCAGAGCAAAGCCGCGCCACAGAAAATGACAAGCGCAAGCGGCAGATAAACAGGGGGTTCACGGGTCAGCGAAAAATAGGTCCAGATGCCGACGACCAGAAGCAGCGGGCTCCACACCATCAGGCGATGGCTTTCGATGTCGAAAGCGTCGGACCATCCGGCCATGCGGAAGTGCTGCCCCCCTTTGACGGGAGGTGACCATGTGCTATCCGCCTCCACAACAGCCATCGTGCTTTTCCCCGTTTCAACCTTAGAAGGAAAGTGGCGTCAATGTCATCGCCTGTTATTACGCGTTTTGCCCCCTCGCCCACCGGCTACCTGCATATTGGTGGTGCCCGCACTGCCCTGTTCAACTGGGCCTTTGCCAAGGGCCAGAACGGCAAGATGCTTATGCGCATAGAAGATACGGACCGTGAGCGTTATACGACAGGTGCGGTCGACGCGATCCTCGACGGCCTCACATGGTTGGGCCTCAGCTGGGATGGTGAAGCCGTCTCGCAATTCGAACGCGCAAATCGCCACCGTGACGTAGCGCAAGAACTGGTCAAGCGCGGCAAGGCCTATCACTGCTATTGCACGCCGGAAGAATTGGACGCCATGCGCGCCAAAGCCGAAGCCGAAAAGCGCCCGATCCGCTATGACGGCACCTGGCGCGACCGGGACGCTTCGGACGCACCAGCGGGTGTGAAGCCGGTCATCCGGTTTCGCGCCCCACAGGACGGCGAGACAGTCATTAATGATCATGCGCAGGGACGCGTCATCATTCCCAACAAGGACCTCGATGATCTCATCATCCTGCGCTCCGATGGTAACCCAACTTACAATCTCTCTGTCGTCGTCGATGATCACGATATGGGCGTCACCCACATCATCCGTGGTGTTGATCACCTGACCAATGCCGCACGGCAAACGCAGATTTATCTCGCCATGGATTGGGCCGTGCCTTCCATGACGCATGTGCCGCTGATTCATGGACCGGATGGTACGAAGTTGTCGAAACGCCACGGCGCACTGGGCGTTGAGGCTTATCGCGAGATGGGTTACCTGCCCGCAGCCCTTCGCAACTATCTCGCCCGCTTGGGCTGGAGCCATGGTGATGATGAGATTTTTTCTACCGAACAGCTGGTGGAATGGTTCGCGTTGGACGGTATCGGCAAATCGGCCGCCCGCTTCGACTTCAACAAACTCGAAAACCTGAACGGCCACTACATCCGCCACACCGATGACGCGGAATTGGTTGAGGCGTTCCTCAGCTTCCTGCCCCACGTTGCAGGCGGCACCGACATGCTCGCCCGCATCGACGACGCCATGAAAGCGAGACTTCTAAAAGCCATGCCCGGCCTCAAGGAGCGCGCCAAGACTTTAGTCGAACTGAAAACCTCTGCCGCATACTTGTTCGTACAGCGTCCATTGCCGATGGACGAAAAAGCCAAAGCCCTGCTGAACGAAGAAGGCAAAGCCGCACTCGCAGGTCTCATCCCCATCCTGCAATCCGCTACCGACTGGACCGCACACGCTCTCGAAACCGCCGTCAAAACCCAAGCCGAAATCACTGGCCAAAAACTCGGAAAACTGGCACAGCCCCTCCGCGCTGCATTAACCGGAACATCAACATCACCGGGGATTTTTGATGTGCTGGAAGTGTTGGGCCGGGAAGAAAGTTTGGGTCGGATAGAGGATCAGGTTTAGGGGACCGTTTGCTCTTTCTTGCAAACTGTCCCCGACCTTCGTGGTCAGATCGGGGACAGTTTACCCAAAGTAAACTGTCCCCGAACTTGCCTAATGGTCGGCCGCTGGTTTCGGATCTGCGCAGTGCATCATAATTCGTTTTCGGAAGTTCCTGTCCGATAAAGCTGGCAAAGTCCGGATATCGTTCGAGCACTGGGCCTATATTCACAAGCCCGTTGCTGTGCCCAATCAAACAATCCTTGACCGAGGAATGAGGCCAGTCTTGCGGCGCCTTTACCAAACCCGCCCGCACCGGATTTTGCGCCACGTATCGCAGCGCATGCGCAAGATGTTCCTCATCCATGGGCACAGAACCAAAACGCCCCTGCCATAAATGGCCCGTCCAACCGTGCCGCCAGTTGATGAAATTGGTGTATCGACGATGCGCGTCTGCGAACAAGTCACGAAGACCATTCGGGTGGCTAGGGACGACGATGAGGTGAACATGATTTGGCATCAGGCAATAAGCCCATACTGCGGTTCCTGAAGCCAGAGCACTTTGGGTCAAGAACGCCAGATATCGATCATAATCGCCAGCTTCAAAAAATACAGGCTCACGGCGGTTCCCACGTTGCGTGACGTGATGGGGAACTCCAGGGATGACGATACGGGCGATACGCGGCATAAATCGGGGACAGTTTACTTTTGTTGAAGCGCCCACCAGACTGGTACAGAGCGAACTAAAAGTAAACTGTCCCCTAACTCACTCGATCTCCCGTCAGCAACATTGACCTTCTTGCTGCGGTGCAATATCATGCTGCCAAATGGGAGATCATCATGGCTGACACCACGAAAAGTGCGACACTGACGCTCGACGGGAAAGCCTATGAATTTCCTGTGCAGTCAGGAACAATCGGCCCCGATGTCATCGACATTGGCAAGCTCTACGGCCAAACCAAGGCCTTCACGTTTGATCCTGGTTTTACCTCAACGGCTTCCTGCCTTTCGTCAATCACCTACATTGATGGTGATGAAGGTGTGTTGCTGTATCGCGGTTATCCAATTGAGCAATTGGCCGAAAAGGGTGACTTCCTCGAGACCTGCTACCTGCTGTATTACGGCGAGTTGCCGAACCCGGCACAGCGCAAGCAGTTTGAAAAAAACATCACCTATCACACCATGGTCAATGAGCAGATGGTGTTGTTCTTCCGCGGCTTCCGCCGGGATGCCCACCCCATGGCGGTGATGGTCGCTGTGGTTGGGGCACTAGCCGCCTTCTATCATGACTCGACCGATGTGAATGACCCGCGCCAGCGCGAAATCGCATCGCACCGGATGATTGCCAAAATCCCCACAATTGCTGCCATGGCATTCAAATATTCCGTGGGCCAGCCTTTCGTTTATCCGCTGAATTCCCTCGACTACGCTTCGAATTTCCTGCGCATGTGTTTTGCCGTGCCTTGCGAGGACTATGTGGTGAACCCGGTTTTGGCCCGTGCCATGGACAGGATTTTCACGCTGCATGCAGACCACGAGCAGAACGCGTCAACGTCAACCGTGCGGCTTGCGGGTTCGTCGGGGGCTAATCCGTTTGCCTGTATTGCAGCTGGTATCGCCTGCCTCTGGGGCCCTGCACATGGTGGAGCCAATGAAGCGGCCTTGAAGATGCTGGAAGAGATTGGCACGGTCGACAAGATTCCGGCTTTCATCGAAAAGGTAAAAGACAAATCTTCAAACGTAAAGCTGATGGGCTTTGGTCATCGGGTTTACAAGAATTACGATCCGCGCGCCAAGATCATGCAGAAAACGGCTTATGAGGTTTTTGATGCGCTGGGCGTGGCCGATGATCCTCTGCTGGAAGTGGCCAAGGAACTCGAGCGCATTGCGCTTCACGACGAGTACTTCATCTCACGCAAACTTTATCCAAATGTGGATTTCTATTCGGGTATCATTTTGCGCACCATGGGCTTCCCGACGTCGATGTTCACAGTGTTGTTTGCTGTGGCGCGTACCATTGGCTGGGTGTCGCAGTGGAAGGAAATGATTGCGGAACCGAACCAGAAGATTGGCAGGCCACGCCAGCTTTATGTGGGTGCGGCGAAGCGTGACTATGTGGAGATGGGCAAGCGGTAAGGGACCTCTCCCCCGCTTCGCGGACCCTCCCAGAGGGAACTGTTGCATAATTCTGTGGATGTGATTCTGTGTTGAGAGACGAG
>CAXTLE010000056.1:0-13587 GCA_964244855.1 uncultured Aestuariivirga sp.
GCGCCTGTTGTGATTGATCCGGCCAATCCGGGCACACCGCTGAACCCGATCCCTGCACCCGATCCGCTGAACATCATTCCTGATGTGACAACGACAGATGGTGCATCGCCAGCACCGATCAATGCGGCCCAGTTCTTTGTTGACCCTGAAGGCGATGCGCTCACCTTCACGGCAACGGATCTGCCACCGGGCCTGAGCATGGCTCCCGATGGCACGATCACGGGAACGATTGATCCTGATGCCAGCCAGGGCAATTCCCCCGGCCAGCCTGTGGGCACCTATCTTGTCACGATTACCGCTGATGACGGCAATGGCCATCCTGTCACCACCACTGTCACCTACACCATCAGCAACCCGCCACCCGTGGCTGTCGATGATGTGGCAACCGTCACGGAAGACACAGCAGCCACCGGCAATGTGCTGACGGACCCTGTAACGGGGGATGCGGACGCAGCCCCTGACTCTGATCCGCTGACGGTTGTCTCGTTTGATATTCCGGGAGTGGGCACCACGCCTGCAGGTTCCGCCGCGAGCATTCCGGGTGTGGGTGATCTCCTGATCAATGCCGATGGCAGCTATACCTTCACGCCAGCGCCCAACTATGATGGTCCGGTACCTGTTGCGACCTATACGATCTCGGACGGCAATGGCGGTACCGATACGGGAACCCTCACCCTCACCATCACGCCAGTGAACGATGCGCCAGTGGTGGTTGATCCGGCCAATCCGGGCACCCCACTGAACCCGATCCCTGCCACAGATCCGCAGAACATCATCCCCGACATCACGACGACGGATGGTGCCACCCCAACCGATCCGAATGTCTCTCAGTTCTTCGTTGATCCGGAAGGCGATGCATTGACCTTCACGGCAGCTGGCCTGCCACCGGGCCTGACGATGAACCCCGATGGCACGATCTCCGGCAGCATTGATCCGGCAGCGAGCCAGGGCAATTCCCCCGGCCAGCCCGTGGGGACTTACCTGGTCACCATCACGGCCGATGACGGCAATGGCCATCCCGTGACAACGACCGTCACCTATACCATCGCCAACCTTGATCCTGTGGCCAATGATGATGCAGCCACTCTTGGTGAAGATGCAGCCAGTGTTGCTGGCAATGTGATCACCGGATCTGGCGCTGACAATGATATGGCACCGGATGCTGATCTCCTGCATGTCTCGGCAGTCAATGGCTCTGCTGCAAACCTCGGTCAGCCCGTACACGGCTCAGCGGGCGGTACATTTGTGGTGCAACCTGATGGCTCTTGGACATTCTCACCTGGGCCCGATTTCCAGGCCCTGAATCTGGGTGAAACACGCGATACCACCATCACCTATCTGGTATCGGATGGTCAGGGCGGGTTCTCTGAAGCGACGGTGACCGTAACGGTTTCCGGTGCAAATGATGCGCCAGTGGCACTCGGACCTGTCGACCCAGTGGCTGGCGTTGACGGATCACCCGTGACCCCGATTGATGTCGGTGCAGCGTTTGTCAATCCAACAAACCTGCCGTTGACCTTTAGCGCGACAGGTCTGCCACCCGGACTCATCATTGATCCTGCAACCGGGATCATTTCCGGCACAATTGCACCTGATGCCTCAATCAATGGGCCATACATCGTCAATGTCACGGCGAACGCGCCAGACGGTTCCGTCGCCACGATTCCGGTTCAGATTGATGTGACGAATCCGGTACCAACGGCTGCGACTGATGCGGCACAAACTCTGGTCGACACGCCTACGGTAATTGCGGTTTTGGCCAATGATACTGATCCTGATCACGATGCACTTTCGATTGCATCAACAACGCCGCCAGCGCACGGCACGGTGACAGTCAATCCTGATGGTACGATCACCTACACACCAACAGCGGGATATGTCGGCCCCGACAGCTTCACTTATACCGTGACAGATGGTCAGGGCGGCACGTCGACGGCAACTGTGAATATGAATGTTGGCGCGCCAGATGCGGTGACGCCAGTTGGTTCGCCAATCGCACCACATGCGGGTGTTGACGCTACACCGATTACGCCTTTCACTGTGGCATCCAACTTCACCGATCCAAACGGCGATCCACTCGCTTATACCGCGACTGGCCTGCCGCCCGGACTCTCGCTTGATCCAGCCACAGGTCAGGTGACGGGCACGTTGCCGTCCGATGCTTCGGCACAAGGACCATATACGGTTCTGGTCACCGCAGTTGATCCTGCAGGCAACCAGATCACCTTGCCCATGGTGATTGTCGTCAGCAACCCGGCACCCGTCGCTGTGGATGATCACGCAGTTACACCTGCTGGCACGCTGGTTACGCTTAACGTATTGGGCAATGACACTGATCCTGATCATGATCCACTTGCAGTAACGGCCGTAGCGCAGCCTAGCCACGGCAGCGTGGTGATCAATCCGGATGGTACGGTCACCTACACACCGGCTCCTGGATATACGGGACCTGACAGCTTCACTTATTCCGTTTCTGACGGGCAGGGTGGTGTTGACATTGCAACGGTCACAATTGGTGTGGACAGTATTGATCCAAACGCACCCACAGCCAATCCAATGCCAGCGCAGGGCGCTGTTGATGGCGCACCGATTACACCGATCAATGTGGCAGCACTGGCCGATGTGACAGATCCAAACAGCGATCCGCTGGTGTACTCGGCCATTGGTCTACCACCAGGTTTAAGCATTGATCCCGCCACAGGCATCATCACCGGAACCTTGCCGCCAGATGCTTCTGCCAATGGACCTTACTTGATTCAAGTCTATGGCACGGATCCTACAGGTGCACAGGTTGGCATACCGTTTGTGTTAGCCGTCACGAATCCGCCACCAGTTGCAGCTGACGACCATGCAGCAACGCCTGTTGACCAACCAGTGACGATTTCAGTTTTGGCCAATGATACTGATGCTGATCACGATCCAGTATCTGTCACAAGCACAACGGCTCCTGCCCACGGCACGGTGATGATCAATCCTGATGGCACAATCAAGTATACGCCAACGGCAGGATACATCGGTCCAGACAACTTCACTTATACCATCACCGACGCACAAGGATTGACGTCGACAGCAACGGTGACTGTGGATGTGGGAACGCCTTCGAGCCTCGCCGCACCGCCAGCCTTGCTGCCGATCAGTGTTACAGATGGCACGCCGATTGCCCCGGTTCCGGTTGAATCAATCTTCGGTGATCCTGACACAACAGCTATCTTGACGATTGCAGTAGATACCACAGCCCTACCGCCCGGCATCACCTTCAACACAACAACAAGCCAGTTTGAAGGAACGCCTAGCAATCTTGCATCGCAAGGCAATACGCCGGGTGAACCACTGGGCGTCTATATCGTGCCTGTCACGGCCACCGACGAAAATGGGGGTACGACGACGCAATACGTAACGTTTAAGCTGGCCAACCTTGCACCTGTGGCTGTTGATGATGTTGCGACATTGACGGAAGATGTTCCCGCCATCGGTAATGTGTTGACAGATGGCACGCCGGATCATGATACAGCGCCTGACAGCGATCCGCTGACAGTTGTCTCATTCGATATTCCGGGTGTGGGTACAACACCTGCTGGATCGACCGCCACCATCCCAGATGTTGGCACCTTGCTGATCAATGCAAATGGCTCCTACACCTTCACACCTTCACCGAACTATGATGGTATGGTGCCCGTGGCGACCTATACGATTTCCGATGGCAACGGCGGCACAGATACAGGCACACTGACCCTGTCGATCACACCAGTGAATGATGCACCGCTGGTGGTTGATCCAGCCAACCCCGGCACACCGCTCAATCCGATTACCGCCGATGATCCGAACAACATCATTCCGGATGTTGCAACGACGGATGGAGCTCCGGTTACACCCATCAACTCGGCCCATTTCTTTGTTGATCCTGAAGGTGATCCGCTGACGTTCACCGCGACTGGTCTGCCGCCGGGTCTGTCGATCGCGCCTAACGGCATGATCTCCGGCACGGTTTCACCCTCCGCCTCCCAAGGCTCAAGTCCTGGCCAGCCGCCCGGTAGCTATCTCGTCACTATCACGGCTGACGATGGCGCGGGTCATCCTGTGAGCACAACCGTGACTTATACTATCACTAACCCACCAGCAGTGGCAGTTGATGATGTGGCGACAGTGACAGAAGACGTGCCCGCAAGTGGCAACGTGCTAACCGACCCTGTTACAGGCGATCATGATACAGCACCTGACTCTGATCCGCTGACGGTTGTCTCCTTCAACATTCCTGGCGTGGGCACAACACCTGCTGGCTCACCCGCCACCATTCCGGATGTTGGAACCTTGCTGATCAATCCTGATGGTTCATATACATTCACACCTGCGCCAAACTACAACGGTCCGGTTCCAGTTGCGACCTATACGATCTCCGACGGCAATGGCAGCACGGACACAGGTACGTTGACGCTGACGATCACGCCAGTGAATGATGCGCCAGTGGTGATTGACCCGGCCAATCCGGGAACGGTGCTCAATCCGATCCTTGCAACCGATCCACAGAACATCATTCCTGATGTGACAACGACAGATGGTGCGAACCCGGCTTCTATTAACACAGCCCAGTTCTTTGTTGATCCGGAAGGCGATAGCCTGACATTCACGGCTACAGGTCTGCCACCTGGTCTCTCAATTGCGCCGAATGGCACAATCTCAGGTGTGATTGATCCGGCAGCATCCCAAAGCTCAAGCCCAGGCCAGCCTCCTGGTACCTACTTGGTCACCATTACCGCTGATGATGGCAACGGTCATCCGGTAAACACCACTGTCACCTATACGATTGGCAATCTCCCACCTGTGGCGGTGAATGATCATGCAACGGGCGGAACAGAAGATGCGCCGCAATCTGGCAATGTTCTCACTGATCCGCTGACGGGAGACCATGATACGGCACCTGACTCTGATCCTCTCACCATAACAGGTGTTACTGGTGGTACAGTTGGCGCACCGATTGCGCTGACCTATGGAACGCTCGTCATGAACCCGAATGGTGCCTGGACATTTACGCCCAATGCTTTGGCCAACAGCCTGCCGGTTGGAGCGCTGATACAGCAGACCGCAACTTATACTGTGTCTGACGGCAATGGCGGCATGGCAACAGCCACCCTGACCATTGATGTGAATGGCGTCAACGACGCCCCAACTGTTAATGGCCCATCGTCGCCGCAAAACAACAATGTGGGCGAAGCCGTGACGATCAATCTGGCGACCTTGTTCCATGACGTTGATACGGGTGATGTGCTGATCTTTGCGGCAACCGGTTTGCCACCTGGCTTGAGCATCAACCCAGCCACAGGCGTTATCACAGGTACGATTGCGTTGAATGCAGCCGAAGGTGGCCCCTATACAGTTACGGTCAGCGTATCGGATGGACATGGCGGAACGGCCACCACGACATTCAAATGGGATGTGAAAGCGCAACCGGGAACGCAGGAAGCACCGCCTGTTATTCCGGAGATTATGTCAGGCATTTTGTCTGACGAAAGTGATGTCGTTCAACTGCCAATCATCAAGAGCGTGAATGGACTGTCACCGCTCAATGGTACGCCTGATCTTGATGGAAATGTTGTGTCAAAAGCTGTCGAAGGACTCTCGTCACTGAACAGCAGTGTGGTGCTTTCACTTGGAGAAAATGTCATTTCCAGATTGGTGGAATGGGTTGGACAGCAAGGCCTTGACAGCGCCTGGCTTGGGGATTTGTTCGATGCAATGGAACATGACCCCTACGTCGGCGATAGTCTTGATCTGTCCCTCAGCCTCAATGGCAATGACCTGTTCAGTGTCAAAACTGTGCGGCACAATGGAGCCCTTTACATCGGTGTTGACCAACTCACCGACAGTGCTGATGTCGAAGGCATCACTGGCATGACGGGCAGGGGGCTGCCGGAAAATATTGCCGTGATTGGACCGCAAGACATCATTGTCAATTTGTCACCGGGCGGCAAATGGCTTGATCTTGCCATTCAGGGCCGGTTGGCAAACGGCAGCCGTGTCACGTGGCATGTGGCCATCAACCCGAACACCGGTGAAGTGATTGTCGGCAGTTCCAATCCAATTCCGCAAAATGGCGCTGAATTGCTAAAGCGGTTCAAGAATCTGATGGCACAGAACAACAAGCCTGCTTTTGCAAAGACGGGGTAGTTCATGGAAAAACCCAAGGACGAGTTACGTCCAGATATACAACTTGTGCGAAAGCAAAATTTAGATAACAATCCTAGGGCGAATCGGAAAGCAATCATGAAGTTTACATTTGGCATACTCGTCACGGCAGGCATTCTCGCGGGTTGTTCGGCAAAGCCCGAATTGATCAGCGAAGCGGAAATGGCAGCATTCGTTGGCAGCAACGCTGAGCAGGTCGTAGCCAATCAGGAATCTGTAACCGGTTCCATTGGACTTTACGACGCCATGGCGCGGGCTCTGAAATACAACCTCGATTACCGCGTGGAGATGTTGAACGCGACATTGGCGGCGCGGGCAGCAGACGTTAAATCGGCAGCAATGCTGCCGCAGGTGGTGGCGGGGTCGGGATATAATGGGCGTGCTGATTCAGCGGGTGGTTATTCCAGATCATTGACCACAGGTCTGCGTTCCGCCGATGCATCAACATCCTCCGAGAAGCAAACATTCAACGCCGACATTACAGCATCCTGGAATATTCTGGACTTTGGCCTGTCTTATGTCCGGGCAAAGCAAGCGACCGATGAAGCCTTGATTGCCGAAGAGCGCAAGCGGAAAATTGTCAACCGGATCATCGAAGATGTGCGCACGGCTTATTGGCGTGCTGCGACTGCTGAACATTTGCTTTCAGGGCTGCAATCACTGGAAGGTCGCGTGAATGACGCTTTGGCCAACTCACGGTCGCTTGCGCATGACGGTGTATTGGCACCCTTGACCGCGCTGACCTATCAGCGCGAACTGGTAGATATCCGCAAGCAAATCCACCAGCTTCAACTTGAGCTTAACACTGCAAAAATCCAGCTTGCTGCATTGATGAACATTCCGCCGGGATCTTCGTTCAAACTGGTGGTGCCAGCGCGCAGCGGCACATCGCTGGCCATGAAAAAGTCCGGCAATGAACTCATCGAAATCGCGATGATGAACCGTCCGGAATTGCGAGAAGCGCTTCTGAAAGAGCGGATTACGGCTAAGGAAGCCGACGCTGCATTGCTGCAATTATTGCCCGGTGTGCAGGCTTTTGGTGGCGTGAGTTTTGACTCCAATGACTTGCTTTACAACTCAAACTGGGTGGCGTGGGGTGCAAAGGCGTCATGGAATGTCATGCGGCTGTTCCAATACCCGGCGATCAAGAAGGAAAATGAAACTCGCGCCCTGGTTTCGCGTGAGCAGGCCTTGGCCATGACCATGGCGGTATTCACACAGGTGCATGCAGCATGCGCGCGTTACAGTCAGAACGCCAAAATACTTAAGGACGCTGAAGATTATTATACGGTGCAAAAGCGCATTTTGACGCAAGTCAAATCTGCTGCTGCGGAAGACGCGGCAAGTGAACAGTCGTTGATCCGTGAGGAAATGAACACACTTTTGGCGTCGGTCAAATTTGATATTGCGCATGCTGACTTGCAAAACGCCTTCGCAAATGTCTACGCCACGATTGGTCTCGACCCTTACGCAGGCGGCGTAAACGGCACTGAAAGTGTCAAGCAACTTGCGAAGAGTCTGCGTAGCACTTGGATAGAACGGGGAGATCGTTCTGGCACCTGAAGCCAGAATGTGAATGGGGAGAGACAATGGAATACGGGAAAAAATGGATTTGGGCTGCTGCCAGTTTATGCATCGCATGTTCGGGTGTGGCGCAGGCTGAGGTTTTGAACGCCCGCGGCGTGGTCAAGGCGCTGACTGAGGCGACAATTGCTGTTGACTATGCAGCACCGATCAAAACCATGCCCAAACTGGAGGGGCAGGCCTTCAAGGCCGGTGACATTCTGATTTCTTTCGATTGCAGACGCTACAATGCGGAAGTAGGTGCAGCACGTGCCGCCGTCAAAGCCCGTGAATTGGTGATGGTGAACAATCGCAAGCTGTTGGCCCGCGGAGGAATAGGTGCCAACGAAGTCAAAATTTCTGAAGCCGAATTCATGCATGCCAGAGCTGAAGTCACCGCCATGCAGGCAAGAACAGGCAGTTGTGATTTCAAGGCTCCGTTTGATGGACTTTTGGTTGAGCGGATTGCCCAGGAACACGAGAGCCCGGCGGCCAATCAGCCGCTCATAAAAATTGTTGATACGACCAGGTTGGAGGTTGAAGCCATCATTCCGTCGATATGGTTGCGCTGGATAAAACCGGGCCAGGCTTTCCAGTTTGTAGTTGACGAAACCGGTGCCACACTTTCGGCTGAAGTTGTGCGCATGGGGGCTGTGGTGGACCCTGTAAGTCAAACCATCAAAGCCTATGGCGTTCTAGACAATAATGACACTTCGGTTCTGCCTGGCATGAGTGGAACAGCAATGTTCCCTGATGTTGGCAGCTGAGGCCGGATGCACTCACTCTCTCCCCAGAAAGGGCGGCTACTTCAACCATGAACAGCCCCTACCGCGTGCATCCGGCCTTACATTCCGAACCGGCAAAGCCGATTGCTTTTCCGGCACCACCCCAGCCCAACAGGCTGGCCCAGCTTGTCAAACTGGAGGGCGACATTCGCAAGTTGCCGGGGTGGCAGGCAACCGTGTTTCATGCGCTCAATGAACCTCAGGACATTTTGGGTCATGTTCAGGCTTTCTTTTTCCGGGCCAACAATCGGGGAGTCCTTATTTGCGAGGCTGTTTCGTCTGTGGCAAATGTCGATGCCAGGGCACCCTTCATCAATGCCTTGAACTCTATGGTAAATCGCCTCGCCGATGCTTCAAAGAATGCGGCATTTGATCTCGGCGAGCAGTTGAAATCCGCTAATGCAGCCCACCCCAAGGCGCTCTGGCTTCCTATGTTGGATGCAAACGGAAAAGTGTTTTCGGGACTGCTGCTTTTGCGTGACACCAATTGGCCGGAAGACTTGGGTTTGATCGCTGTGCGATTGGCCGAAGCCTATGGTCATGGGTTGCGCGTGCACCGACCGCCAGCATTGCTGCGTGTATTGTCCTTGCCGCGTTCGGCATTCTGGATTCTAACCGTTGTTCTGTTTGCACTTGTGTTGATACCTGTTCCATTGACCACGCTTGCGCCATTTGAAATCGTCCCTCGTGATCCAACACCGGTGACGGCGCCACTCGACGGCGTTATCGCCGAAATCATTCCCGAACCCAATGCCACCGTCCAGGCAGGCGACGTCGTGTTCAAGCTTGACAAGACAGAATTGGCAGCAACCGCTGAAGTGGCATCGCAACGCGTCAGCGTGGCCGAAACACGGCTGTCAACAGCACGCAACGGAGCATTTGCAGATCTCGATATGAAGCGTTCCGTTGCAACACTCGAGAAGGAGCTGGAGCTGTCGAAGGCGGAATATGACTTGGCAAAGAGCAGGCTGGACCGCACCACCATCCTCGCCTTGTCAGCCGGATTTCTGATTTATTCATCGCGCAATGACTGGCTGGGAAAACCGGTCCGTGTGGGTGAAAGAGTGATGGATATCGCAGATGCACAACGTGTTGGTGTGCGTGTGGATGTTGGTGTGCATGATGCTGTGGCGCTGGAGGGCGGCAACAGCATGCGGCTGTTTTTCGATGCCGACCCCTTGCGACCCAGGAAGGCTTTGACTTATCAGAAAAGCTATCACGCTGTTGAGCGCACAAGCGGTCAGCTTACCTATACCGTCAGGGCCGAGATCGAAGCTGATGGTGCGCCGGTGCCACGCATCGGTTTGAGGGGAACGGCTCAATTGATCGGCGAAGCGGTTCCGCTCGGATTCTATTTGCTGCGAAGACCTATTGCGGCGCTGCGGCAATATTTGGGTGTGTGAGACTCTGGTATGGTACCCGCTCCAGCAAACCAGGCCGCAGCAGCTCCTCCCTCACGGCTTCGCCGTGATGTGGAGATACGGGATGCCGGATATGATATTTCCGGTGAGCGCGGACTGGTTTTGCACGATCCAGTAAGGCATCGCTTCTTTCGATTGCCTGCCCGCTTTGAAGGTATGCTCGAACTTATTGCGAATGGACAACTTGAACGGGCTGATGATGATGCAAAACAGCTGACTGGCTTTCTCGAACAAAACAGATTGGTTGAAAGTCGGCGCGGTTCTTCGGAATCGATCACTGCAGAATACAAGCGCGGCGAACACACGCTTCTCACGTCACTGTTGCATAACTATATTTCTTTCCGCATTCCCCTGGTGAAGCCGGAAGCATTTCTTGATTTTACATTACCTTGGGTCATGCCACTTTTGTCACGTGGAATGTTGGCGCTGCTTTGCTTGTTTGCTGTAACTGGCGGATATTTCGCGGCACGACAGTGGGACCAGTTTGTCGCAATGTTCTGGTCAAGCTTTACCATTGCCGGAGCTTTTGGGTATGCGACAACGCTTTTCATCTTGAAATTTTTTCATGAACTTGGTCACGCCTATACGGCGCGTCGGTTTGGTTGCCGTGTACCGTCGATTGGCGTTGCTTTCATGGTGATGACGCCGATGCTCTACACTGATGCCAGCGACGCCTGGCGGTTGTCGTCGCGTCGCCAGAGGTTTCTGATTGGTGCTGCCGGAGTATTGGTTGAAATGGCGATCGCGACAGTCGCAATATTCCTTTGGGCCTTTTTGCCTGATGGACCACTGCGCGCCATTTGTTTTTTCATCGCGGCCACAGCTTGGGTCACGAGTTTATTCGTCAATCTCTCACCCTTCATGCGTTTTGATGGTTATCACATGCTGGTAGATGCCTTGGGCATGCACAGTGTGGGCCCACGCAGTTTTGCCTTGGCCACATGGCGCTTGCGTGAGCTGTTATTCAAGCCAGATGATCCACCGCCTGAAGTCTTTTCCAGAACTTTGACGCAAATGCTGATTGCTTACGCTGTTGGCACCTGGGTCTATCGTTTGACACTGTTTCTGGGCATTGCCTGGTTTCTCTATATCTCTTTGCCGAAGGCTGCTGGTCTGCCGTTGGCGGGTGTTGAAATCTATTTTTTCACACTTTTGCCAATCCTCCGTGAACTTAAGGTCTGGAAATCCATGGGCTACAAACTTTTGTTGTCAACGCGGCGTGCCAAAACAAGTGCGCTGGTTGGCGTGGGACTACTCGTTCTTGCTGCCTTGCCACTGGATCGCCACGTGCAAGTTCCTGCGGTTTTGCTCCCTGCAAAAGAAGCGCGCCTGTTTGCACCTGAGGCAGCTTTAATTTTGAAGTTGAAGGTCAAGCCCGGCGAAAAAGTCAATTCAGGAGAAGTTGTGGCACAATTATTTGTGCCGGAAATCGGGCTGCTGCAACGTGAGGCCCAATTGCGTTTGGAAATCGCAGAAGGAAATTTACAGCGTGTGGCCGCAGACAGGAAAAATCGTGCTGGGTTTTTGGTGCTGGAACGTGAGAAGCAATTGGCCACAGCCGAGTTGGAGGGTTTGCAACAGCGGGGTCGACTCCTGGGCCTTCGCGCACCCATTGCGGGAACGGTCACCGGTGACGCAGAGCCGCTTCATGAAGGCCAGTGGGTTGGCCGTGAAGACATGCTGTTTCGCATCGTTGAAGCAAACAAGGGCCGCATTGTGGGGTTGCTGCTTGAGCGAGAGGTGGCACGCGTTCAGTACGGCGCTCATATCAGTTTCATACCGCAGGAAGGCTTTGCCCCGGCACGTGAAGGTTTGGTAAATGACATTGGTGTTCCAGGCGGAGAAGGCATAGCAGTGAGTTATCTCTCCTCGCAGTTTGGCGGAGTTGTCCCGGCAAATCCCGGCCAGCAGGGTAAGCTGGCTGCCGGTTATCTGCCATTGGAAATGCTTACGGAGCAGACTGCTGGTGAAAGAGCCTTGCCGGGGACTGCCATTGTTGAAGCAGTGCCGGAAAGTCTGCTCGGTTTCATGGCGGGCCGGGTGGCGACGGTGATGTTGCGGGAGAGCGGATTTTGAAAAGTGTAAATGCGCCTTTACTCCGCTGCTTCAGCCTTTTTGATATCCTCCGGTATCAGGAAGCCACCTGACTGCCTCGCCCAAAGGCTGGCATAGACGCCGTTCCGTTTTTTCAACAATTGGGCATGCGTTCCTTCTTCAATTATTTTACCCTTGTCCATGACGACGAGGCGGTCCATGGCGGCGATGGTGCTCAGGCGGTGGGCCACGGCGATGACGGTTTTGCCCTGCATCAGCAGGTTGAGATTTTCCTGGATGGCAGCTTCCACTTCGGAATCAAGCGCCGATGTGGCTTCATCCAGAATCAGGATGGGCGCGTTCTTCAACAGCACGCGTGCGATGGCGACACGTTGGCGTTGGCCGCCGGAGAGTTTCACACCGCGTTCACCGACATGCGCTTCCAAACCTCTGCGGCCATTGGGGTCAACAAGATGAGCTATGAATTCATCCGCATGGGCTTTTTGAGCGGCACTTTCGATTTCAGCATCGGTTGAATCCGGGCGGCCATAGCGGATGTTGTCGCGTACTGAGCGGTGGAGCAGGGAGGTGTCTTGTGTGACAACGCCAATGGCGGCACGGAGAGATTCCTGCGAAACATCAGCAATGTTTTGGCCGTCAATCAAGATTGCACCGGAGCCTACGTCATAGAACCGCAGAAGCAAGTTTGCGATAGTGGATTTTCCTGCACCGGAGCGTCCGACCAGGCCTACTTTTTCGCCGGGCTTGATGGTGAGGTTCAAGCCGGAAATGATTTCGCGACCTGCCTCAACAGGTTTTCCATAGTTGAAGTGAAGAGTTTCAAATTCCAATGTACCTTTTGAAACAACAAGGTTTTTGGCGTTTGCAACGTCGCGTACTGAATGATCTCGGGCGATGGTGTCAACACCGTCTTTGACCACGCCGAAATCTTCAAACAGCGAAGCAATTTCCCACAGCATCCAGTGCGCCATGCCGAGCATGCGGTAGACCAGACCGACGGAAAAGGCGATGGCACCCACGGTAATGGCGTTGCCATACCACAGCCAGACCGCCATGGCGGCCGTGCCAGACAGCAACATGGCGTTGATCAGGTTCAGGGCAATGTTCATCTGCGTCGAGACGCGCATGGATTTGTGCACAGCGTCCAGCATCCAGCCCATGCTTTCTTTGGCATAGTCGTCCTCGCGGGAGGCGTGGGCGAAGAGTTTTACCGTTGGCATATTGGTGTAGGTGTCGACGACGCGGCCTGTGACGACTGAGCGCATGTCCGCCTGCTTTTCGGAGAGCTTGCCGAGGCGTGGCACGAAGTAGCGCATGGTCGTGCCATAGAGGCCCAGCCACACAATCAGTGGAATGGCGAGACGCCAATCATTGGCGATGAAGCTCGCAACGGCCGATACGAAAAACATTACAACCCATGCGATGACCTGCGTGAGCTTCATCACCACATCACGAACGCCGAGGGCCGCCTGCATCACCTTTGTTGCAACGCGGCCTGCGAATTCATTGTGAAAGAAGTCCATGGACTGGCGCAGCATATAGCGGTGCGCCAACCAGCGGATGCGCATGGCAAAGTTGCCGCG
>CAXTLE010000057.1:0-13417 GCA_964244855.1 uncultured Aestuariivirga sp.
CCCGACCTTGGCAAGGTCGTGCTCTACCCCTGAGCTACGCCCGCTTGGCGTTTCCTGCGGCATCGGGTATTCGCCTCAGGAACGTTGGCCTTATTGCCTAATCCAAATTCAAATGCAATAGCTTCGGCCAGAAGAAAATCATCTTTATGATTACAGGTGCTTAACCATGCCAGCCAGCCGCGCGGAGCTATTCCAGCGCTTCACCGACCTCGGAATTCACACCAAAACTCTGGACCACGCCCCTGTGTTCACTGTGGAGGAAGCCAAACACGTCCATGACGACATGCCGGGCGGCCACTGCAAGAACCTGTTTTGCAAGGACGAAAAGGGCGTGCTCTGGCTCATCGTTGCGCTGGAAGATGCTGTCATTAACCTGAAAACAGCCCCCGCCAAGATTGGCTCGAAACGCCTGACCTTCGGCAAGCCCGAACTGCTGATGGAGGTTCTGGGCCTCGAACCTGGCTCCGTCACCCCCTTTGGACTCATCAATGACAAAACCGCACGCACCAATGTCATCCTCGACGAAGCCATGATGCAACTGCCCCTGCTGAATTTTCATCCCCTTGAAAACGATGCGACCACAGCCATCTCGTCAGACGCATTGCTAACCTTTATAAAATCCTGCGGCCACACCCCCCGTGTCGTTGCCGTCTCTGATGCCTGACCTTGCAACACGCCGTCGCAAAGCCCATTTAACTGACACAATCATCTCATTGAATTGACCACACCATGCTGAACATGACCCCGCCCAAATCCTTGATCAAAGATGCAACCGACGCCACCTTCGTGGTCGACGTGATGGAAGCCTCGAAACAGCAGCCCGTCCTCGTAGACTTCTGGGCCCCATGGTGCGGCCCCTGCAAGCAGATGACCCCCATCATCGAAAAAGTAGTGAACGACAACAATGGCAAGGTGAAACTGGTCAAGGTCAATATCGACGAGAACCCCCAATATGCAGGCCAACTCCGCGTCCAATCGATTCCCGCCGTCTTTGCCTTTGTCGATGGCAGACCCGTCGATGGCTTCATGGGGGCTCTTCCCGAATCACAAATCCGGCAGTTCATTTCCCGCCTCAGCAAAATGGGTGGCCTTGCGGAACAAATTGGCGAAGTCCTCGGCATGGCGCGCACCGCCTACGAGAAAAAACAATACGAAGCCGTCCTCGATATGACCACCCAGATTTTAGGTGCTGATCCAGCCCAAGCCGAAGCCTGGGCCTTGAAAGCCCGTGCCGAAATGGAAACCAATCAGCTGGACGCCGCAGCAGCCACATTCGATGCTGTTCCCGCCGACAAGCAAACTGATCCGCATATCATCAGCGCCAAGGCTGCTTTCGAACTCATACTGAACCCGGTCGACACCAGCGGCATCACCACGCTCGAAAAAAAGCTCGCCGACGATCCACTTGATCATGCAGCCCGGGTTGAACTCGCGATCCTCCTCAACGGCAGCAATCGCCGCGAAGATGCCATCGATCAATTGATCCATGTCATCCGCAAAGACCGTACATGGAATGAGGACGGTGCGAGAAAACAGCTCGTGCAATTCTTCGAAGCCTGGGGACCGAAAGACGAAATGACACTGTTAGGTCGCCGTAAGCTTTCGTCCGTATTGTTTTCGTGAGGATACATGAAGCGCTATCACACCATCGCTGAACTTCCGGACACACTTCCGGTATTTCCATTGTCGGGAGCGCTTTTGTTGCCGCGCGCCGACTTGCCATTGAATATTTTCGAAGACCGCTATTTGCAAATGTTCAACACGGCTCTGTCCACCCACCGGCTCGTCGGTATGATTCAACCAGAACCCAGCGACGACGCAGACACACCAGGCCTGTCCCGTGTCGGCTGTGCCGGTCGCATCACATCGCTCACCGAAACTGATGACAACCGCCTGCTCATCAGCCTCAGTGGCGTCTGTCGTTTTGAAGTGCTGAGTGAAAAGAATGTCAAAACCGCCTGGAGGCAATGCAAGGTAACCTACGACGGTTTTGCCGGCGATTTAATCACCGACAATCAGGCCCGCACCGTCAACCGTGATGCTTTGGTCACCGCTTTTCGCCAATATCTCGAAGCCAACAACATGTCCGCCAATTGGGATGAAGTGGAAAAGGTCTCAACTGAAAATCTGGTCAACACACTCTCGCAAATGGCTCCTTATCCTGCCCTTGAAAAACAGGCCCTGCTCGAAGCCCCTGATCTGAAATCCCGCGCCGACATGTTGATTGCCCTCACAGAACTTGCACTCGCCAGACAATCCAACGGCAACGCAAAGACCCTGCAATGACCAGCGCTGCCTGTGATCCCAAATTGCTCGCACTCCTCGTCTGCCCTGTCACCAAAACCCGGTTGAGCTACGACGCCGACAGACAGGAACTCATCAGCAATGTCGCTGGCCTTGCCTATCCCATCCGCGACGGCATCCCCATTATGTTGGCCGAAGAAGCCCGCGAGCTTGACACGTGAGCGAAGTCTGGCCCACCGAGCTCTGCATCAAGGACCACGGTCGCAATTTCGGAATGCAGTTGGAGTCCGGTGAACACCTGTTGATTCCCGCCGAACTCCTGCGCGTCGAAAGCCCCTCCGCCGAAGTCAAAGGCCACGGCCCCGGACAAGAAACACTGGTCTGGGGCAAACGCAACGTCCTCATCATGAAAGCCGATCCCGTCGGCAACTACGCTGTGCGCCTGCATTTCAATGATGGTCACGACACAGGTTTGTTCACTTGGCGATATCTGGCGGAACTTGGTCGCAACCAAACGACCAAGATGACAGCCTACGAAGAAAAACTAAAGATCGCCAAACTCTCCCGATAGGGGGCCGTTTGCCCTTCCTCGCAAACTGTCCCCGAACTTCCCGATAGGGGACCGTTTGCTCTTCCTCGCAAACTGTCCCCGAACTTCATCGGCAGATCAGGGACAGCTTGCGATAGAGCAAGCAGTCCCTTTACGCCGCCCGCGCCCGCGACTGCCGCACCATCCGCGCCAAGCTCAGCAAACACCGCCCGGTAATCGCATCGCCCAGATCTGCCATCTGCCGGGACTGCAAGATCGCAGCTTGCACCGCCACCTGCATGCGACCCAGATCATCACCTGACAACAAGCGCAACTGCCGCCCTGCCGCCGCCAATTGCGGTCCGAAAAATGGCGGCTTCGCAGGCAGTGCCGCACTGACACTTTCCAGACGCGCCAGATACATTTGCAGCATGATCAAAACCGACTTCGCATCACCCGACAACATCATCGAAGAAAACATCCGGTCGGTGGTTTCAAGGTCACCATCGAGCACAGCACCAATCAAACCATCCGCCTCAAACTCTGCCTGGTCTCCGCAGACAGCTTCAACATCCACAATCGAAACAGTTTTGTTCGGGTAACAATAGAGCGCCAGTTTCTCTGCTTCCCCCACCAGCACCGAACGGTCAGAGCCACATAAATCCACAAAGCGTTCGGCTGCACCCTCAGCAAAGGTCATGCCATGCTGCCGCAACACCGTCAGTACACGGAGCACCAACGCACCGCCCGTCTCTTCATAAAATCCAATCGCCGCAAACAGCGGATTGGCTTCTGCAGCGCTGCGGAATTTCGAACCCTTCTTCAAGGAGTTCGCCACCAGCACAACAAAATTGCCAAGCGAACGCGCATCCAGGATTGATTGCACCGAACTGAGATGATTTTCATCCACGCCCGCGACGATGATCAACCGCCGATCCCCAAGCAACGACATCGACCGGAACGCATCATCCAGCGCTGCTGGATCAGACTTCATCGACGAAGCATCCAGCCGCAATGGTTCTTCACCATCGGGCATCGCAGCAATTACCTGCCGCACTGCAGACGATATCGCTGACTCATCATTGCCGAACAGCAACAACCCATTGAACGCTGCGTGTTTTCGCTTCAGGAAATCAGCGAGGTCATTCTCGCGCAGAGCTGCCATGACGCTTCAGTTCTGTGAGGAGAAATACGCGGCCAGGCGCAACCGCACATCTTCAGCCACTTCCCGCGCCGCCCGCTCCCGCGCATTTTCGGCAGCCCGCAAATCGGCAATCGGCTGTTCGACCGTATCATAAGACACATTCGAGAAACTGGCTCCGGACGACACCGTCTCACCTGACTTTGCATCGGCCAGCTCATATTTGATTTTGAGATTGTAACGGTAGCGATTCAGTTTCTGTGTCGACAGCGACGACAATTCAATTGTCTTTTCCTCAGGCACCAAGTGCAGGATATAACGCGATCCACCACCAGCGCCAAACGACGAGATCAGATTGTTTCGCACAATCTGCCCGGCACGATTTTTCTGTTCATCGACTGCAATGCCAGACATCGCCACGGCAACACCCTTGCCATCAGCCTGAGTGCCATAAAGCGGGCGCGCATTGCAGCCCGCCAAAACCACGGCCACCACGATGAGAGAAACTGAAATCAGCTGGCGCATACGATATTGATAATCCTGTCTGGAACCACAATGAACTTGCTCACGGGCTTGCCGTCAAGGGCGCGTTTCACCCCCTCAAGCTGCATCACCATAGGCTCCAAAACCTCCTTGGTCGAGCCCTTGGGCACCCTGATTTCATCCCGCCGCTTGCCATTGACCTGAATGCCCAACGTCACATGATCATCCACCAGCAATGCGGCGTCCGCCTTCGGCCATGGTGTATCAACGACCGTGGTCGCATGCCCCAAAACCGCCCGGCATTCCTCAGCCAGATGCGGCATCATCGGCGCCATCAACAACACCAAAGCATCAGCAGCTTCACGAACACCAGAATCCTTGGCAGCCAATCCCGTTTGCAACGCATTCGACAATTCATAAATCCGTGCAATTGCCCGGTTGAAGCGCAGGTTTTCCAGATCATCGGTCACTGCAGCGATTACCTTGTGCGTGGCGCGCCTT
This sequence comes from uncultured Aestuariivirga sp., assembly GCA_964244855.1. Classification (GTDB taxonomy): domain Bacteria; phylum Pseudomonadota; class Alphaproteobacteria; order Rhizobiales; family Aestuariivirgaceae; genus Aestuariivirga. The sequence continues at coordinate 4,899 of CAXTLE010000057.1, forward strand.
AAATCTGTGGCCGCAGGGTGGCCAGCCGCATGTGACGCCGCATCATTCACCAGACGCCAGATCCGCTGCACGAACCGCCAGGACGCTTCTGCCCCAGCCGACGTCCACTCGATATCCCGCTCTGGTGGCGTGTCCGACAGCATGAACCAGCGCGCCGTATCAGCCCCATAGGTTTCAATGATGGTATCGGGGTCAACCACGTTCTTCTTGGATTTCGACATTTTCTCAATGCCGCCCACCTCGAGCACTTCACCCGTCACGGCATGAACCCACACACCATCCTTCTGCATCGCATCAGACGGCAGCACCCAGTCACCACCAAGTGTGCGGAAGGTTTCATGCACCACCATGCCTTGCGTGAACAAAGCCTTGAACGGTTCATCCATGGCAAGATGACCCGTCACCCCCATGGCGCGGGCATAGAAGCGTGAATAGAGCAGATGCAAAATCGCATGCTCCACACCACCAATATATTGGTCAACCCCCATCCAGTACTTCGCCGCCGCCGCATCCACAGGCACATCAGCCTTGGGCGAACAGAAGCGCGCGTAATACCAGGACGAGTCGATAAACGTATCAAACGTATCCGTCTCGCGCGTGGCCTTGCCTCCACAGTGCGGACAATCAACATGTCGCCAAGTTGGGTGATGCAACAGCGGATTACCCGGCTTGTCGAAAGTCACATCCTCCGGCAATTCAACTGGTAAATCTTTCTTCGGCACCGGAACAATGCCGCACACTTCACAATGAATGATCGGGATCGGACAACCCCAATAGCGTTGCCGCGACACACCCCAATCCCGCAAACGGAAATTCACCTTGCGAGTGCCCATGCCCGCCGCTTCCATGCGCCGTGCCACTTCATCTTTCGCCGCGGGAACTGTCATGCCATTCAGGAAATCTGAATTGACCAGCACCGCCTCTTCGCCATCTTTTTCCAGATAGGGCTTGTCACCCAACATTGCCTCAACACCCTTGGGCGCCACCACCGGAAGAATCGGTAATTGATACTTCGTCGCAAAATCCCAGTCGCGCTGGTCATGGCCGGGGCAACCAAAAATCGCCCCCTCACCATAACCCATCAACACAAAATTCGCGGCATAAACAGGCAAGCGCTTAGACTTGTCAAACGGATGCCGCGCATAGATCCCAAGCGGGTAACCCTTCTTCTCCGCCCGCTCGATATTTTCTTCCGACGTGCCAAGGGCTGCCACATCCTTGCGAAACGACTCAAGTGCCGCATCGGCAACCGCTCGCTCTTTCACCAGCGGATGATCAGCCGACACCGCACAGAACGTCGCGCCAAAAATCGTATCATGTCGCGTTGTATAAACCGTCAGACCCTCAGGCAGCGCAGCACCCGCTTCATCTTCCAGCGCAAACGTAAACCGCATGCCCTCGGATCGGCCAATCCAGTTCTTCTGCATCAACCGCACTTTGTCAGGCCACGTCGTCAACCCATCGAGAGCCGACAACAAATCCGGCGCAAAAGCCGTGATCTTCAAAAACCACTGCGCCAATTCGCGCTTCTCGACAGGCGCCCCCGACCGCCAACCCTTGCCGTCAATCACCTGTTCATTGGCCAACACGGTCATGTCAACCGGATCCCAATTCACCAGCGACACCCGCCGCTCGACCAATCCGGCCTTCATGAAATCAATGAACATCGCCTGCTCGTGGCGATAGTATGAGGGATCACACGTCGCAATCTCGCGAGACCAGTCAATCGCCAGTCCCATGTTCTTCAGCTGCGCCTTCATTGACGCAATATTGTCATAGGTCCAGCCCTTGGGGTGAATGCCCCGCTCAATTGCGGCGTTCTCAGCGGGCATGCCAAAAGCATCCCAACCCATGGGGTGCAACACGTTGTAACCCGCAGCCCGCCGGAACCGCGCAATCACATCGCCCATGGTATAGTTGCGCACATGCCCCATGTGGATACGCCCTGAGGGATAGGGGAACATTTCCAACACATAATATTTGGGTCGCGAGGCATCTTCCGTCGCCTCAAAGCAACGGTTCTCCGTCCACCACGCCTGCCACTTCGGCTCGGCGGTGCGATGGTTGTAACGTTCAGGGGCAACGACAGGAGAAGACATGTGCAAAACCAATATGTTCAATCGAAAGACCAGTCCTTAACCGTCCTTGAATTGCCCTGCAAGCATGGCCATAACCGCGGGCACAATGACAGCACTTGAAAACTACCGCAAAATCTCATCAACCATCAGCCCGGATGTCACCCTCGTGGCCGTCAGCAAAACCTATGACGCCCACAACATTCGCCCGATACTGGAAGCGGGTCACCGGACTTTCGGCGAAAACCGTGTGCAGGAAGCCAAACAGAAATGGCCAGCCTTGCGTGAAGCCTATCCGGGCCTCGAACTCCACCTCATCGGCCCCCTGCAAAGCAACAAGGCGGCCGAAGCTGTGAGCCTGTTCGACGTCATCCAGACCATCGACCGCCCCAAAATCGCCGAAGCCATAGCCCGTGAAATCCAGCGCCAGTCAAAACCAGTAGCACTTTATGTGCAAGTCAACACGGGCCGCGAAGCGCAAAAGGCAGGCGTAGTGCCGGAGGACCTACCCGCCATACTGAACCTGATGCGAAACACAATGGGCCTTACCGTGGAGGGCCTGATGTGCATTCCCCCCGTCGACGAACCACCCGCACCACATTTCCAAATGTTGCGCAACATGGCAGCGGAACACGGCCTCGCCAAACTCTCCATGGGCATGAGCAGCGACTTTGCCGAAGCCATTCGCGAAGGAGCCACCCACGTCCGCGTCGGCAGCGCCATTTTCGGTACGCGTTCTTAAACCCCTCTCCGCTTGCCGGAGAGGGTGGCAGCCGAAGGCTGACGGGTGAGGAAAGTCAAACACCCGTTACACCAAACCTTGACCCGGCCATATAACCAGCTTCACCCGCCGCCCGCACAGCGACAATATCTTCCGCATATCCGCCTTCGAAACCGCCACACATCCCGCTGTCACATCGGAACCAGCCCTCGTAAGGTGAAAGAAAATTGCACTCCCCGCACCCCGCACCCGTGGTCGCTCGTTATGTGACGTCGCAAACACCACATCATAAGCCGCATCATCGCGCCACATGGTTTCATGGCCATCCCTGAACGGCAATTTGACATGCTGATTGTAAAACCCCGACTCCGGCACCTCACACCAGCCGTCCCTGCGGTTCAAAACATTCATTCCCAATGCAGCACCGGGATTTTTCATTCGGTCGGCACGGTAAAACCCCCGGCGCAGCCAAAACACGCCCACAGGCGTCTTGCCATCACCCTCACGCTTGCGGAACCCGCGACCACTCCGACCAATGATACAGGGAAACACCAGCGCGCCCACATGCAGCCGCGCCTTAATCGCTCTTTCTGTGATCGCGCGAACGTGAAGTTGTGTTACCATTTCGCTCACGCCTTGTTGTGTTGAGTCTTAACCCATCATACCGCAAATGTTCAGCAACCAAAACCGATGGAGCCGCCATGTCTGCCAAGAAAAAGATTTTGCTCGTTGATGATGATGACATGCTGCGGGGCACCCTCGTGGAGCAGTTGTCGCTGCATGACGACTTCATCGTCAGTGACGCGGCAACCGCCACCATCGGCGTCAAGGCGCTGAAACAGGACGCCGCTGATATCGTCATTCTCGACGTGAACCTGCCGGACATGGATGGCCGCGAAGCCTGCAAGATCATGCGCCGCAACGGCTTCAAAGGCCCGGTCATCATGTTGACGGCGCAGGGCTCTGACTCCGATATGATTCTGGGTCTTGATTCAGGTGCCAATGACTACGTCGTAAAACCCTTCCGATTTGCAGTGTTGCTCGCCCGCATCCGCTCGCAATTGCGCCAGCATGAACATTCTGAAGATGCCGTCTTCCGTGTCGGTCCCTACACTTTCAAACCCGCGCAAAAATTGCTGCTGCGTGAGGACAATAAAAAAGTCCGCCTCACCGAAAAGGAAACCGCCATTATCAAATTTCTCTACCGTTCCGGCGAACAGAGCGTATCACGTGACACGTTGTTGGCAGACGTCTGGGGCTATAACGCCGGCGTTTCCACCCACACCCTGGAAACCCATATATACCGCTTGCGCCAAAAAATCGAACGTGACCCCTCCCACGCCGAAATTTTGGTGACGGAAGGCGGCGGATACCGTCTCATTCCCTGATTGTCCACAACGCTTGATTAGCCCTGCCAAACGCTGCCAAAAGACTTAAAGGCGGGGTGGACCAGCGGCGCGAATCAGCCCGGGGTCTAAAAGAGGGACAGTGAAGACTTGAGCGTTCGGGCTGACGCAGAATCATTACGGCAAATTCCACTCTTCCGGAATTGCGAAGCCCTGCCCTTGCAGGTCATGGCCTTTGCGGCAGATCGCCAGAATTTCACCAAAGGTCAAACCATTATCAAACAGGGTGAGGATGCAAAAGCCGCATATTTCCTGTTGAGTGGTTCTGCCAGTCTGCAACAGGGAGCCAGCCTCGTGGGTCAAGCCGAACCCGGCGCCCTCCTCGGTGAACTCGCCATGTTGGGTGGCTCTGCTTACTCGCTCACCGCCACCGCACTGGAACCAGTCTCCGCCGTTCGCATCGACAACGCCCTCTTCGTCCGCGTCGCCAGCGAATACCCCGAATTCGGTCGCGCTGTATTGGACGCACTCTCCGAAAAACTCGGAAACTCCGTCCGCGAGTTGGACAGCGTAAAAAACCTTCTGAACAAGGCAAGAAGTTTTTCGAATTTGTAAGGCACGTAGGGGACCGTTTGCTCTTCCTCGCAAACTGTCCCCGATCTTTACGTCTGAAGTTCGGGGACAGCTTGCGATAGGGCAAGCGGTCCCCCTAAACTCACACCCTGAACGTCGCCATCACCGGCACATGATCCGACGGCTGCACCCAGCCCCGCGTATCCTTGATGACCTGTATCCCCGTGCTGCGCTCCGCCAGTTCGCCAGTCGCCCACACATGATCAAGCCTTCGTCCACGATTCGCCAGCGCCCAGTCCTTGGCCCGGTAACTCCACCACGTATATAACTTCTCGGTTTCAGGCACATGCTTTCGCATCACATCCTGCCAACCACCGGCTTCCTTCACGTCGTTCATACGCTTCCGCTCCAGTGGCGTATGGCTTACAACTTTTTTCAAGTCTTTCGACGACCACACATCATGTTCCATCGGCGCAATGTTGAGATCACCTACCACAACAGCGTCCATGCCTTCATGGCGTGCATCAACCTTCGACCATGCCTCCATTTCATCCAGAAAATTCAGCTTGTGATCAAATTTTTCATTGATGGTACGGTCAGGCTCGTCGCCTCCCGCAGGCACATAAAAATTATGCAGCACAAACGGCATGGGTTTCCGGAAGACCGCTGCAATATGGCGGCAATCATTCTTGCCGCAAAAAGATTTTGAATGCGAAGTTTCAAACGGGATACGTGAAACAATCGCCACGCCGTGATAACCTTTTTGGCCAAACTCAGCGATATGGCCATAACCAATTTCTTTCAACGGCGCTGATGGGAATTGCCCCTGTGGGCACTTGGTTTCCTGCAAGCACAGAATATCAGGCTTATAGTCTTTCAGCACCCGCACCACGCTGTCAATGCGCAGACGAACCGAATTGATGTTCCAGGTGGCGAGGGTCAGGTTTTTGGAATTGGGCATGGAGCTTCATGGCATGACAAGGGCATACTGCCAAGAGGGCGGCATTTGCATCAAAGGGACTTCCCCCACTGTCTGAAATTTGGGGAGCACGTACCCACAAGTCCTTTCCCTCTGGGAAAGGTGGCAGAAGGCTGGATGAGGTGCCTTCGTATGTCCTAGTTCTGACCGTCCCGGTTGATGGTAACGTTGAACAGCTTCGGATTGATCTTCACATCTTTCTCGATGTTGGCCAATTCCACCGTGGTGCGCTGGCCTTTGCCATCGATGATGATCCATTGTTGGAGCACGTCCTGTGCTTCGTTGAACACCAGAACGATCTGTCCGGGAATGCTGCCCTTTTTATCACTGAGCGCAATTGTGGTAACACCACCATCCTGGGCAAAGCTCACAACATCGGCTTCCTTGAGAAGATCAAGCTGGCTGGATACCAGCAGGCGCATCGGGGTTTTCGCCAGGGGGAACTGGTCGCCCTTGTTCATTTTCTTGTTGGTCAGCGTCAACCATTTGCCATCTGACGCCATGATATAGGGTGTGGGCGGCTCGACCTCGAAACGCAATTTGCCGGGCTTTGCAATGAAGAACACGCCCTTGGCTGCACGGCCACGTGGCGAGGTTTGCACCAGTTCACCGCGCAGCGTCTGAAAGCTGTTGAAATAGGCATTGATCTTGACAATAGAGGCTTTGATATCGGGCGTAATCGCCATGGCTTGCACCTTTGCAGCAAAGGCCGCTGTGCCACCCAGGGGCAATAAAACCAGTCCAAAACTCAAAACCACAATCCGTAAAATCAACGTCAACATTTCATATCCTTCCATCATCTATACCGTGTTTAGGAAAACACTCTGGCAATATTAAGGCGGTGATAAATTAAATTCGGGCACTATCGCCGGGTACGAGAATGTCGCGTTTGCCCGCAGCATTTGTACCGGAAATCACACCCTCTTTTTCCATCCGCTCAATCAAACTGGCCGCCTTGTTATAGCCAATCTGCAAGCGCCGCTGCACATAGGATGTGGACACCTTTTTGTCGCGCAGCACGACCGCCACAGCTTGGTCGTAGAGACTGTCACCGGATGATCCACCCTCGCTGCCCGCAACCGGAGCATCGCCATAATCTTCGTCAGCCTCTTCCGTCACAGCATCGACATAGTCAGGCGCACCCTGCACCTTGAGATGTTTCACAATCGCTTCAACTTCACCATCAGAAACAAACGGACCATGCAGGCGCGATATCCGTCCGCCACCCGCCATGTAGAGCATATCACCCTGGCCCAACAGTTGCTCGGCACCCATTTCGCCAAGAATGGTCCGGCTGTCAATTTTCGATGTCACCTGGAAAGAAATACGCGTCGGGAAGTTTGCCTTGATCGTACCGGTGATCACATCAACCGACGGCCGCTGTGTGGCCATGATCACGTGGATACCAGCAGCACGCGCCATCTGCGCCAAGCGCTGGACTGCACCTTCAATGTCCTTGCCAGCCACCATCATCAAATCCGCCATCTCGTCGATGATCACCACGATATAAGGCATCAGCGTCGTGTCCATATCCTCTTGTTCGTAAGTAGGCTCACCCGTCTCGGCATCAAATCCTGTTTGAATAGTACGGGTAAGTTTTTCTCCTTTGGCCAGGAGCTCAGCCACCCGCGTGTTGTAACCATCAACGTTACGAACGCCCGTTTTCGACATTTTCTTGTATCGGTCTTCCATCTCGCGCACAGCCCATTTGAGCGCAACGACGGCCTTCTTTGGATCGGTCACGACAGGTGCCAACAAATGTGGAATGCCTTCGTACACCGACAATTCCAGCATTTTCGGATCAATCATAATCAATTTGCAGCGATCCGGCGGCAGCCGATAGAGCAGTGATAATATCAACGTATTGATACCCACAGACTTGCCAGAGCCAGTGGTACCTGCAATCAGCAAATGCGGCATGCGTGCGAGGTCGGCATAGATGGGTTCCCCACCGATGTTCTTGCCCAAGGCCACTTGCAAATGGCCCGTGGCATTGATGAAGTTTTCGGTCTGGAACATTTCACGCAAGTAAACTGTCTCGCGTTTTGCATTTGGCAATTCAATACCAATGGCGTTTCGCCCCTGTACCACAGCCACACGCGCCGAGATCGCACTCATCGAGCGTGCAATGTCATCCGCCAGAGAAATCACCCGAGACGATTTGATCCCAGGTGCTGGTTCAAGTTCATACAAGGTCACAACCGGACCAGGCTTCACTGCGACAATCTGACCCTTCACACCAAAGTCGTCCAGCACGCCTTCCAGGGCGCGAGCGTTTTCTTCAAGCTGATCAGCGGAGAGGTCAATACCGCGTGCCGTCTTTTTCGGTTCTGCCAAAAGATCAAGATCGGGGAGTTGAAACGCATTGATTGACTTGCTCTTACCCTTGCGTGCTGGTGCAGGAAGAACTTTTCGTGCGGCAATTGTGATTGGTGCTTCATGTTCGTCAGTTTCAAATTCATCAATGACGACATCGGAGTCATCTTCAACCAGTTCAGGTTCAACACGACCCTTGCCTCGAACGATTCCTTGCAGCGGCGCAATATCTCCAATTGGGTCTTCGGCATTCTGCCCTGCGGAAATCGCCCGCTCAGTTTTGCGCACAGGCTTTTGTGACGACAAAGACGGCAATCTGAATGTGGGGATGGAAATGTCAGCGACACGGTGAAGCAGGGAAGAGATCACCGTTCCGGCGCTGTCCCGCGTGCTGAGCAGAGCGTCGGTCGCTGCTTCGCGCGAGACATTGATGCTTTTGAGAATCAGGAACACACTGCCGGGGAGTGCCTATTTACGTTTCGTAATATACTTGGTTTTTTTTGCGCCCA
>CAXTLE010000058.1:0-13368 GCA_964244855.1 uncultured Aestuariivirga sp.
GGGGGACCTCTAGATCCACAATCTAGCGCTCTAACCAACTGAGCTATGGCGGCACATCACATTTTCGTGCCGCAAGACAGCACATGGGGCTTCACTAGCGCCGCAGCTTTTTAATTTCAACCCGCAAAAAGAAAAGGCCCTGCATTTCTGCAAGGCCTTGAGTTAAGGGCGCGCCGGGGAGGAGGTCGGCCGGCCCTTGAATTCCGGTATCAGGCCGCCTTTGGCATGAATGGCTTCATGGCATCTGCCATTGGGCCCGAGGTTTCCTTCAGCCAATCAGCGTAGAACTTGCTCATGGCTTCAGCTTGCTTGGCCACAACGTCCTGCTGGGTCTTGAAGAAAGACTGTTGCAGGCTCCACAGGGCTTCCGGGGTCTTGGCTGTCAGGGCTTCGCGTGTGAAGGCGAAAGCTGCCTTGGTATTTTCTTCAGCAATTTCAACGGCTTTGGTGTTCAAAGCGGCGAATTGTGTCTTGGTCTTTTCGATTGTTTCGTTGATCTGCATGGCGAACCTCGTTTGATTAAGTTGATAGCCAGCATATAGGACCTTCTATTGTGCAATGCAACATAAATTTTGCGACGCACCATATTACCCACAGGTCATTGGTTAATGAAAGGTGGACGAAACTGTTAAAAACCTATTAATTGGACATGCTTAGCCGTGGTTTTTGCGAGTCTGGGCGGTTTGCATTTGAAGCGTAGGGGCTATGACAGAAATTCAACCCACTTTGGAAGACCTGCGGGATTCTGCCGTACCCGCATGGCTGTGGGATGCTGGACGGGCCCGCGTGGTCTGGGCCAATCGGGCTGGGGTTCTGGCCTTTGATGCCACGTCGCTGTTTGATCTCATTGATCGGCCTTTTGATACCCAGGAGGCGGGCGTGGGGCGCGTCATGACGCTGGCCTCGCAGTTGGAGCGCGGCAAAGCCGAGAAAGCACTGCTGCATTTTCCGTCAGTTGGTGCCGTTGTACCGTTGGTTTGCAAATGCTGGCTGCACAGCCTGGCGGATGGTCGTGCTGGCGTGCTGGTGATTCAGGAACCGGACAAGCCGAAGATTTCCGTCGCACCTGATGCGCTCGCAGGGTCGGTGATGGCATCGCTGCCGGTGGCACTTTTGATTTTGAATGCCGAAGGTCGCTTCCTGCACGGCAACGAGGCGGCGCAGAAATTACTCGCGGCGGATGGACATTTGACACTGACCGATCTTTTAGGATCACAAGAACGTGCGACCAAACTGCTATCGCGGCTTTCGGCTTCATCTCTCGTCACCACCACCGAGCACGTAAATTCCCGTGACCTCAAATGCGTGTTCACACGCGGGGCCGAAGGCACCGTGACCTTGATGGTCGAAGACGTGACAGAGCGGCGCGCCTTGGAACAGGACATGCTGTCGCGGCAAATTGCAGCGCTGGATGCGAAGGTTGCTGCCGCAGTTCCTGTTGCGGTTCCACAGCCAACCGCCGCAGAAGCATTTGAAAATCTGGGCAAGAGCATTGAAGAGGCGGTGAAGGCGAAGGCCCCTGCCCCGGTTGTTGAACCACAGCCAGTTGCACTTCCCGAACCGCGTAAAGTACCATTCGTACCGGACGCCATCCGCAACAGTCTGGAGCGCACCGGCAAAGCCATTCTCGTGGGCCGTAATGGAGAAGCCTTGTTCGCCACAAGTCATGTCGCGAGTTTGCTGGGATACACGGTCGCTTCCGAAGTATTCGCGCATCCCACCCTGTGGCAAAGCCTGTTTCAAACCACCAGTGGAGCCGCACTGAGCTTGGTCACCGCCACAGGTGAAACAGAAGCCTTCGGCTGCAGCCGCGCGCAAATTCCTTGGCAGAATGGTTTGGCGGACCAGTTCATCTTGCAGGCTATAAAAACCGAAACTGCAAAGCGGGTCGAGCCTGAAGTGCAAGTTGTAACGCCAGCTCCTGTTCCTGTTGCGGCGGCCGCAGCGGTTGAAATTGAAGTGCCTGCTGACATTATGGCGCCTGAATCCGAAGCCATTGTTGAAGTCGAGGAACCTGCACTCAGCGACAGCGCCATTGCCTATGAAGAATTGAAAGCCATCGTCGACGTTGCGTCGGATGGCATTATCACCCTCGACAAGGACGGCAGTATTCTCGGATTCTCCGCCGGTGCCGAAGCCATCTTTGGTGTCACCGAGGCTGAAGTGCTAAACCGCCCGCTGGGGGCACTGCTCAAATCCGAAAGCCGCAAGGTCTGGCGTGACTACATGGCGGGCTTCAATGGTCCGGGTTTGGCCAGCGTGTTCAATGACGGTCGCGAGGTTGTGGCACAGACGCGCGAAGGAAATGCTGTGCCGCTGTTTGTCAGCGTCAGCCGTTTGCAATCGCCGAAATCACGCGCCGCATTGTGCGCGGTGGTACGTGACATCACCACGTGGAAACGTACCGAACGCGAATTGCGTGAAGCCAAGGAATTCGCAGAACAGGCCAATCGACAAAAGTCGGATTTTCTCGCCCGCATCAGTCACGAATTGCGCACACCCTTGAACGCCATCATGGGCTTCTCCGAAGTCATGCGCACCGAACGTTTCGGCGAATTGCGCAATGACAAATACCGCGGTTACGCGAACGACATTCACAGCAGCGGCGAGCATTTGCTGGCCCTGATCAATGATCTGCTGGACCTCTCAAAAGTCGAAGCGGGAAAACTTGAACTGAATTTCACGGCGGAAAGCATTGCTGATGCGACCGAACATGCATTGCGCCTGCTACAGGAAGAAGCCCGCAATGCCCGTGTGTTGATGCGCACAGCCTTCCCGGCAAAGCTTCCCCGCGTGGTGGCCGATCACCGGGCGCTCCGGCAAATCATGCTCAACCTGTTGTCGAACGCGGTCAAATACACCAACGCGGGCGGACAAGTGGTGATCTCCGCCAGCATCGAACAGGATGGCTCACTGGCTGTCCGTGTGAAAGACACCGGCATCGGCATGACCGACGAACAATTGCAGGACGCGCTGCAACCCTTCACCCGCGTTGAATCACCTGATCGTGCGCGCCAAGGCACAGGGCTTGGCCTGCCTTTGACGAAAGCGCTGACGGAAGCCAACCGCGCCAAGTTCCACATGTCCAGCGCGCCCAATCAAGGTACACTGGCTGAAATCGTTTTCCCCGGCACGCGGGTGCTGGCGGAATAAATGGCTTTGGCCTTGGCCCGTACCGACGGCAACGAAGGTTTCCGTCGTGCCCTGCTGGTGGCAGGGCTGGTGGCTCTCGTCACGGCCCTGCCGATTCTTGCAGTCTTTTTTTTATCCTTTACCGGAAGCACGGCCGGATGGCCTGCAAATCTCTCGCGACTGGTTTTGACCACGATTGAACTTTGTGTTGGTGCTGGCGCAATCGCACTTGTCATCGGCACAGTGATGGCATGGCTGGTCACGCTTTATCGCTTTCCGGGTCGACTCTTTCTCAAATGGACGGCACTGCTACCGCTCGCCTTGCCAGGCTACATAATCTCCTTCGTCTATGTTGATGCCTTCACTTACGCAGGTCCAGTGCAACAAACACTGCGCGATCTCACTGGCTGGGCCAAACCCTCCGACTATTGGTTTCCCGAAATTCGCTCCGTAGGCGGAGCAATGCTGGTGATGGCCTTGGCGCTTTACCCCTATGTCTATCTCGCAGGCCTTGCCGCCTTCATGCGCCAACCCATGAACCAGTTGCATGTGGCCCGCACCTTGGGACGTGGTCCCTTCCGGGCTTTTATCGAAATCGCTTTGCCGCAGGCGCGGGCGGCGCTTTTCATCGGCACGCTTCTGGTGATTATGGAATGCATCAATGATATCGGAGCAGCGACATTCTTCGGCATCGGCACTTTGACAACGGCGGTTTACAGCACGTGGCTCGACCAGGGTGATCTTGCAGGGGCTGCACAACTGGCATCACTGCTGATCCTGTTCATGGCGCTGCTGGTCTATCTCGAGACGATTGCCAAGACACGCACATTACGTGACGCAAAGAATACTGGCGTGACAGTGCGCACAAGGCTGCACGGTTGGCGAGGGGTGTTGGCAAGTTTGGCAATGGCGGCGCCGGTTGTTTTGGGGTTTGTTCTGCCAGTTCTGCTCCTCATTCAGCACGGCCTGCGCCGATGGGACGAGGCATTCGCTTCCGACACGGCCTTGGCGGTTTGGCACTCCGTTTTGTTGGCAGGTTTGGCTTGTATCACTACTCTGTTGGTGGCGCTTTCATTGGCGCATCTGTCACGCAAACATCCGAACCTTGGACTGAAAAGCATCGTGCGTCTGGCAAGCCTCGGTTATGCCCTGCCCGGCACCGTATTGGGCATTGGCGTGCTGGTCCCTTTCGGGCAGTTTGACCAATGGTTAAACCGCGTGCTCATAGCGCTAACAGGCGGCAGCCCTGGACTGGTATTGTCCGGCGGTATATTTGCGCTGCTGTTTGCCTATACCACACGCTTCCTGATTATTTCCGTCGGCCATGTCGAAGATGGCATGGCAAAAATTCCAACCAACATGGATGATGTGGCGCGCACACTTGGACGCGGTACCGGTTATATTTTCCGCAGCATTCATATGCCACTTTTGAAGCCTTCGATTATCTCGGCATTGTTGCTCGTCTTCGTTGACGCGATGAAAGAACTTCCGGCCACGCTGATTTTGCGGCCATTTGATTTCGATACGCTTGCAACGCATGTGTTCACATTGGCGTCGCTTGGGCAATATGAATCCGCGGCCATTCCAGCCTTGCTGATTGTGCTGGCGGGTTTGGTGCCAGTGGTGGTGCTGTCACGGAATTTGCGTGCAGCTTCATCATGAAACCATCTGCCATCAATCCGCCGCAGGTCGCGGCTGAAACCGCGCCATGACCAAATCAACACCTCTTCTTCTGCTCGTCGCCTCCATCACACTTGTGCTCGCAGCCCTTGTGGCCTTCTGGATCGCGCTGATGCCGCAGCGCATTTTACACCAGATTGCAGAACGCTTTCGCAGCGAACAAGGTTCAGTTTTGGAAGCCCGGAACCCCAGACTACGATTTGACGGCGGTTTCGTTCTGCAACTGGAGTCGGTGACGCTGACTGATGGCAGCGACAATACAGCGGCACTCATTGCAAGAGATATGTCGATGAATGTTGGCGTGGCAGCACTGTTCGGCGGCGCGGCTATTGCTGACACCGTGACGCTCAATGCGCCTGTTCTGAACATCGATGTCACCGCAAAGTCCAATTGGCAAAGTTTGCCTGCACACACAGTCATCGTCCGTGAGGGCGTGATCAAACTGCGCGACGCTACGCGCAAGTCCGTGGTGGCCTTGAGTGATGTGAATGGTCGCCTGACCACAGGTGAAGGTGTCAAAATCGACATCAGTTTCCTGCAAGACGGAGCGATCACATCGCTGGTGGCCGACGCTGACAGCATGGCGCGTCTTGTCGATACAGGCAGTCCTGTTGATATATCCGTTTCGGCGAAAGGCAGGATTTTGTCTTTCTCCGGACGCGCGGTGTTTAACAGCGGCTTGGCACTTGATGGGCAGCTAACGGCGGAAGGCAGCGATACAGGAACGATGATCGAATGGCTGGGCATGCCGCTTCAATCACTTAAAACGTCAGGACCAATATCGATAAGCGCAGGCGTATCAACGACAGGCCTGTCTGCAACTTTCAACAACGTGGCAGGCAAATTCGCGGGACAAGATATCAAGGGGCAAATGAATATCCAAGCTGGACCAGATCGCATGAAGCTGACTGCTGATCTTACGATGGCCGCGTTGAATGTTTTGCCCGAAATGTCGTTGCTGACAACGCCATGGCGTGAAAAGCCATTCAACTTCGCTGACTTGAATGCCCTCGACGCAGATGTCAAAATCGAGGCTGATCAATTGCTATTGCGTGGAGTTAATCAAGGGCCTTCAGATGTCGCGCTGACAACCACAAACGGCACCATGCTTCTCGACATCACGCTTCCTGCGGCGAAAATGTTCCTTGCGATAAAATCAGAACATCAAACTGTCCAAGTTGATGCAGCGGTTGATGCAAAATCTGTCGAGGCAAAAATGTTTCTCGGTGGCCTGCTTGGTTTTGATCGCATGTCAGGACTGCTCGATGTGACGCTCAAAACATCCGCGCAAGGTGCGAGTCCTGCAGGGCTGGTGTCCACGCTCAAAGGGAACATCAATATGACTTCAAAAAAAGCCACCATTAGTGGGATTGATCTCGCTACAGCCTTGAACTCTCCACACCAAGGCTGGCAGGCCAGTGACACATCCGCGGCCATCGATCTGGCGGTTGAAGCGAAACTTGACGAAGGCGTCGCCACCTTCAGTAAAGCGGATATCACTGCTTCTGGTACGACGGCGAAACTCAAAGGAGAGGTTGACTTGTTGCGGCAGGCTTTCAACATTTCTCTCGCGCCGAAAGGCAAGGTGCAAGCCATCAAAGGCACGTGGGTTTCACCACTGTTTGCGGCGGATGCTGGCATTGCTCCCCCCATGCGGCCTGCAACAGTTCCAGCCAATTGATTGACGACAAATTCACAGGCAAAGTGCAGTTATGATCCGGATACAACAACAAGCCTTTGATGTGGGCCATGAAATCAACGCCATCAAAGCGGGCAAGACGCAGATTGGCGGCACAGCGGTTTTTGTCGGCACTGTTCGCGACATCAACAATGGCGCAGGCGTGTCCGCCCTCACACTCGAACATTATCCCGGCATGACCGAGAAGGCACTCGCAGATATTGAAACCGAAGCGCGGTCCCGTTGGGTTCTTGATGAGGTGGTGATCGTGCATCGTTACGGACGGATGGAACCCGGAGACGATATCGTGCTGGTGATATGCTGTTCCGAACATCGTGACAATGCCTTCGACGCCTGTCGCTTCCTGATGGATTTTTTGAAAACCCGCGCACCATTCTGGAAACTTGAGGAAGGTGACGACAAAGCCAATTGGGTGGATGCCCGCGAAAGCGATGATGCGGCGGCGGCGCGCTGGAATAAAGAATGAGATGGCGGACAGTCGCTGGTCAATGGGTGACGGTTCTGGTACTGCTGGCAATTCTGGCCGTCATTCAGATCTATCATCCCGAATGGACGGGCATCGACATGGGCCGCACGCCCGCCAGTGAAAACAATTATCACGCCATTGATGGTGACTCCTTCAAAGCGGGCGACATTGAAATCCGGCTCTATGGCATTGATGCGCCAGAATATCGCCAGACCTGTTCAGACAAAGGCAAACAACAGTCCTGCGGCCGCATGGCACTTGATGCCTTGTCGAAACTCATCCGCAACAAAGACATAACCTGCAAGATCATCGACCGCGATCGCTATGGCAGGCAGGTGTCAGTCTGCAAGGATGGCGCGCTGGATATCAATCGCGAGATGGTGCGGCAAGGATGGGCTGTGGCGTATCGCAAACATGCACTCGACTATGTGAAAGCCGAGCGCGAAGCAAAAGCCGCAAAGCGAGGCATATGGGCCTGGGGCTTTGAAATGCCGGAAGACTACCGGGTGCGAAACAAGGTTGTGCAGGGAACCATGATCGAGGACTGAAAGTGGGGCGCGAGATTAAATCCGCACCTGACCCTTGCCATCATTCTCAAAACACAAATCCAATATCCGCTGCAAGTCCGCTGCTCGGCGGAAGTCAGGATCACCGTTTTTTCCGTCGACAATCGCGTTGATGAATTTGCGATAATTCGTCTGCACGGGATCAGGCTTGATCGGTCGCCATGCCATTGTGTTGACGTCTTCTCCCGTGCAGGCGCGAAGTTCTGTCCAGCCTTCGGCATGCTTCACTTCCACTGCACCCTTGTCGCCTGAAATGCGCAAGTGCAATTCATTGTCGTGACCGGTGTTGAAGCGCGACGCCTGAATGACGCCCAAAGCACCATTGGCATATTCAATGGTCATCACGGCGGAGTCATTGGCATCCAGATCATAGTCGCCGATCTTGTCGCCGGGTGCCTTGTGGAAAGTCATCAGGCGCGGCTGCACGGCAACTGGCATCATGCCCGTGCCAAAGGCAGCAAAGTCCAGAATGTGAATGCCGACGTCGCCCAGCACACCCTTGGAGCCATGTTTTTCAGACAACCGCCACAGCCACTGGCTTTCGGTGCGCCAGTCGCCCCAATGCTTGCCCACAAGCCATGATTGACGGTAGCTCGCCTCCACATGGCGGATGGTGCCCAGTTCACCGGAGTCCACCAGTTTCCGCGCCACGTGAATGGCAGCGACATTGCGATAGGTCAGGTTCACCATATTGATGAGGCCAGCCTTGTCCGCTGTGGTCGCCATCTCGTCGGCAAGTTTGAAATTCTCGGCCAGCGGCTTTTCACACAGCACATGCTTTTTGGCGATGAGAAGCTTCATCGTCGTCGGATAATGAATCGAGTCCGGCGTCACGTTGGTGGCAGCGTCAAACTGGCCCCAGGCAATGGCCTTGTCCAGATCCTCGAAGTGATTCTGTATGCCAAAATCCTTGGCAAAAGCAGCGGCACGGCCCGGCATGACGTCGACCGCGGCGACGAGTTCGCAACGTGGATCATCTTTGAAAGCAGTGGCATGTGCCTTGGCCATGCCACCGGTGCCAAGGACAACAAGTCGGATTTTTTTGGTCATCGTATTGCTCAACGGAAGCCCTCTTCGCCATCTTCATGCAAGCGCGGTCCTTTGATCTCCAGCGGCACTGGCGCCTTGTCAGCAGGAACGTTTGGCGAAGGGTGAATTCCAACCCAAGCCTTCGCCGGGTTATAGGCCCAGCGTGTGGCGTTCTTGATCACCTTCAACACCAGCGGGTTGTGATAGGCCGTATAGGCCTCATGGCCCGGACGGAAGTAAAACACATTGCCCGCTCCACGGCGATAGGTGACGCCGGAGCGGAACACTTCACCGCCTTCGAAATGTGAGATCATCACTGTTTCCAGAGGTTCCGGAATTGAGAAGGGCTCGCCATACATTTCTTCATTTTCAATCTCGATCATTTCGGGCAAGCCCGCAGCAATCGGATGATTGGGATTGATGATCCACACCCGTTCCTTCTCACCCGCTTCACGCCACTTCAAGGAACAAGGTGTACCCATCAGCTTCTTGAAAATCTTCGAATAGTGCCCGGAGTGCAGAACGATAAGCCCCATGCCTTCCCATACACGTTTTGCCACACGCTCAACAATCTCGTCCTTCACGTCGCCATGGGCAGCATGGCCCCACCACAACAACACGTCCGTTTCATCAAGGCGCTTTTGCGACAAGCCATGTTCTTCGTCATCATCAAGCAAGGCATGATCAACCACGAATTCCTTGTCGCCCTTGAAGGCGTTCTTCAACGCACCATGCATGCCCTCTGGATAAAGTGAGGCCACCAGCTTGTTGGTCTGTTCGTGGCGGTGTTCGTGCCAGATCAATGTGCGTATCGTCATTTGCCTTCAATTCTCTTTCCATTTTCGTCAAAGCGATGGACTCGACCGTCCATGGCTTTCAAGTGGACTTTGTCGCCATGCTTGACCTCCGTACGTCCGTTTTGCCGTGCCGTTACTATCCCATGATCGGTCATCACATATATGAAACTATCGCTACCCAGCACTTCCGTATATTCAACGGTGCCAGGAATTGTGCCAGCTGATGCTTTTGTGACCACATCCAGATGCTCAGGCCGGACACCCATGGTGGTGCATTTCTCGCGCGTTGCAGGCGCACCAGTGATCAGGTTCATCTTGGGTGAGCCGATGAAGCCTGCAACGAATGTGTTGCCTGGCTTTTCATAAAGCTCCATCGGGGTTCCGACTTGCTCCACACGGCCCGCCTGCAACACCACGATACGGTCAGCCAGCGTCATGGCTTCAACCTGATCGTGGGTGACATAGACCATTGTCGTGTTAGGCATGTCGCGTTTCAGCTTGGCGATTTCCATGCGGGTTTGAACACGAAGCGCTGCATCCAGATTCGACAAGGGTTCGTCGAAAAGGAACACTTTCGCCCCGCGCACAATGGCACGACCAATCGCAACGCGTTGGCGCTGGCCACCGGAGAGCGCTTTCGGCAAACGTGCGAGATAAGGCGTGAGTTGCAACATCTCACCCACCTTCTCCACCTTCTTCTTGATCTCGTCGCGCGGCAGACCCTGGTTCTCCAAGGCGAATGAGATGTTCTCGTAAACACTCATATGCGGATAAAGCGCATAGGACTGAAACACCATGGCGATGCCGCGCTTTGAGGGGGGCACTTCGTTGACCACGGCCTTGTCAATTTCAAGCGTGCCCGACGAGATGGCTTCCAACCCGCAAATCGCCCGCAGCAGCGTGGACTTGCCGCAGCCTGAAGGGCCAACGAACACCATGAACTCCCCCGACTTGATGTCGAGGCTCACGTCTTTCAGAATATGGACAGCGCCATAGGATTTGTTGAGTTTCGTAAGCTTGATATCGGCCATGTCAGCCTCCCTTTACTGAACCGGCCAACAGGCCGCGTACGAAATACCGTTGCAGAGCAAAGAACACAGTGAGCGGCACCACAATGGTGATGAACGCCGATGCCGTGAGAATTTCCCAGTTGCCGCCGCGTGAACCGAGCAAACCATTAAGCTTGCCTGTGAGCACGAGTTGGTCAGCACCTGAACCCAGGAACACAATGGCCACCAACAAGTCGTTCCAGACCCAGAGGAACTGGAAGATGGCGAAGGACGCCAGCGCCGGAAAGCACAATGGCAAGACGATGCGCAGGAAGATTTTAAAATCATTCGCACCATCAACTTGCGCTGATTCAATCAGGTCACGTGGCAGGCCAGCGATGTAGCTGCGCAGCAGATAGATTGCGAAGGGCAAACCGAAGGCCGTATGTGCCAGCCAGATGCCGAGATAGGTTTTCGACAGGAAGCCTGTGGCGTTGTAAAGCTTGAGCAGCGGTATCAACGACATTTGCAGCGGCACCACGAGCAGGCCCACGATGACGGCAATGATGAAGCCACGCCCCGGCAGTTTCATCCACGCCAGCGCATAAGCCGCAAAGGCTGCAATCAAAATGGGAATAATCGTCGATGGTATGGTCACCGTCAGCGAGTTGACGAAAGAGCGGCCAATGCCTTCCGAGAACAGCACATTGCTGTAATTCTCAGTCGTAAATTTCGGCGGCACCGAAGTGATGTAGAACAGGCGCTTGCCGCTATCACCTTCAAAGGCGACGGGAGACGTGTAGACATATGACCCGTCACTTTTCACCGTCAGGGTTTTGCCATCGTCAGTAGTGGCTGTTGTACCCGCAGCAAACTCGCTGGGCTTCTGCACTTTCAATCCGAAGGCTTTCACGACTCCGGTTTTTCCGTCTTCAAACAGGCTTCCGCTGATTTCAAACTTGCCGTCCTTGCTGACTTGCTTGGCAGGATCAGCCATGCGGCCTTGGGCTGAGCGGTCAGTGGTGGAAAGAGCCGTCCACCAGCCGGACGTCGCGATCAGGTTTTTATCCCGCAATGACGACACCAGCAGACCCGCCGTTGGAAACGTCCAGATCGCAATGATCAGCAACACTGAAAAATTCAGCAGCATCCGCGAGGGTTCGAGTTTGATGCGATCCCACATGATCAATGTCCTCCTTTTTGTTCGGCATTGGCCTGGCGGATATTCCAGATCATGATCGGCAACACGGCAAGCATGATAATGATGGCAATCGCCGCACCACGGCCAAAGTCACCACCTCCACGGAACATCCAGTCAAACATCAGGTTGGCGAGCACTTGCGTGTCCCATTGGCCGTTGGTCATGGTCAACACAATGTCGAACACTTTCAACACCAGCACCGTGATCGTGGTCCACACCACGATAATGGTGGTTTTGATTTGCGGCACCATGATGCGCCAGAAAATCTTGAAGGGTCCAGCGCCGTCAATGGTGGCAGCTTCAATCGTATCTTCGGGCACACCGCGAAGTGCTGCGCCCAAAATAACCGTTGCAAAGCCCGTCTGAATCCAGATCAGGATGATCATAAGAAAGAAGTTGTTCCAGAACGGCATCGAGATCCAGACCTGCGGGTCGCCGCCAAACCAGGTAACGATAGCATTCAGAATACCGATCTGGTCTTGCCCCTCGGCGCGATAATCGTAGACGAATTTCCAGATCACCGATGCGCCGACAAAGGAAATGGCAAGCGGCAGAAATACCAGACTCTTGGCCAGCTGCCCCCACCAGATTTTATCGGTGAGAACCGCAATGATTAAACCCAGGAACGTACAGGCGGCAGGCACTACGAGCAGCCACAGCAGATTATTGAAAATTGAGGTACGGAACTGTGTGTCGTTGAAAGCCCAGGCATAATTGTTGAGGCCGACAAATTTGTCTCCGGCATTGTCATGGAACGAAAGCCATATTGTCTGTATCACGGGATAAACCAGATACAGCGTTAGCAATATCAAGGCGGGGCCGAGAAACAGCCAGGGCCTGATTGAGGATTGCAGCTTCAAATTCCGGATCACGCGGTCATCATTGCTGGCATTCACCGGCAACATTTTGTCGAGCAAGGTGTTTGATCCGTAAAAATACAAAAGGCAGCCACCGACCCCGATAATCACGGTGATCAGGGCGTTCAACAATTGCGCTGTCATGACAGATTCTCCCAAGTGGCTGGCAGTAGTGCACGGCGCAGCAACAACATCAAAGGAAAAAGGAGGCAAGTAACCTGCCATAGGACAGGCCACTTGCCGAGGTTTTCGGGAGGATATCGAAAACCGGATTAGTCCCCTCCCCCTTGTGGGGAGGGTTAGGGTGGGGGTCGCTCAGTCCTTCGAGGCTGAAAATGAACTCGCCTTTTTTCGAAAGTATGAGCGACCCCCACCCCGGCCCTCCCCACAAGGGGGAGGGAGAAGAGAGATCAATTCGCCGTTATTACTTCAGTTCGTCCCAGGCTTTTTGAATGCCGGCAGCCGTATCGGCGGAAGATTTCCCACCCACAAAGTCCACCATGCCGGTCCAGAATGCGCCTGCGCCAATCTTGCCTGGCATCAGATCCGAACCGTCGAAACGGAAGGTTGTTGCCGTTGTCATGATCTCACCTTGCTTGCGCGCGGCATCGCTGCCGTAAGCAGCCTGGTTTGCAGACTTGAGCGGCGTCAGGAAGCCACCATCCATCATCCAGATTTCATGAGCCAACGGCATCTTCAGGAATTCGATGAAGGCGCGCGAGGCTTTTGAGTCTTTGGTGATGGTGAACAGCGTGCCTGCACCCAGCACTGGCTTGCCGAGGTCAGCCATTGCAGCGTAGGTTGGCATGTAGAAGAAGTCAGCATCCTTGCCGAGCTTGGTTCCCTCAGGGAAGAAGGCGGGAATGAACGAAGCCTGGTGATGCATGTAGCACTTTGGCGGCGACGAGAACAGACCCTTCGGGCTGTCACGGAAGTCGGTTGAAGCAACACC
>CAXTLE010000059.1:0-13059 GCA_964244855.1 uncultured Aestuariivirga sp.
GGCGCGCTGGTTGAAAGTCTGGATTCCCGCGTTCGCGGGAATGACGGGGTATAGTATGAGCAGGCATCAAAGAATCGGGGTGCCGCTGGTTTTTGAGCATCACCCAACATACTCACTGCATAGCCCAGCACCGATTGAATGTTCTCCGGCCCCCCGCTAGTGAAGTAATCTCGCAATAGCTCCCAGTCTTCGCCATTGACCGTTGAGAGTTCTTTCAATTCGACATCGTGATCAGTGCCGCCGGGTAGCAGAACCACTTTCACACCGGTCAATTCCAGCAGACTTGCGACGCCATAAGGCCAATAGGCTTTTCCGCCGAGCAAGCGCACGATGACAAGTTTTGCGTGGCGCAGCGTTTGCTCCGTATACAGATCAACGGAATAATTGTGTTGCAGTTGCAGCAGGTTGGCGAGGCGCAGGCTGGATTTGAACTGATCGGAGGCCAATGCCAAGGCTGCCAGTTCGCTATCTGCTGCTGACAATATCACGATATCGGCGGGCGACTGCTTGAGATCGATGGCGGTTGCTCCACCATCGACGACGCCTGATGTGGTGGCGAGTAGGTGCATCAGCCCCTCAGCGATGTCTCGATTGCCGCCTGGTCCATGTGTTTTCCACCGATCACGACGAGCCGGGTGGACTGCGTTTCATTCGCGGCCCACGGCCTGTCGAAATAGCTGTTCAGGCGTGGTCCCACCGCTTGCACCAGCAGGCGCGATGCTGAGCCCGCGACATGGGCAAAGCCTTTGAGGCGGAGGATGTCATGCGTTTCGATGGTTTTGGAGATTCGTTGCAGCAGTGTTGCCTTGTCCATTGCCCCCGGCAATTCCACAATAAAGCTCACAAAATCATCATGGTCATGCTGTGTCTCGCCTTCCATTTCATGATGGGATTGGCGGTTGTGCAGATCGTCTTCGGCGGAGGCGCTGTGACCAAGCAACACGCTGAGATCGACGGCACTTTGGGTGGCGTGCACCAGTTTCGTGGATTTGCGGATTTGTGCGGTGAGAAGATCGGTGACGGATTTTTTCTCGGTGTCGTTGAGCAAGTCTTGCTTGTTGACGATCACAAGGTCGGCGGCGTTCAACTGGTCTTCAAACAGTTCTTCAATCGGGTTTTCGTGTTCGAGATTATCATCGGCGGCGCGTTGTGCGGCCAGTGCTTCCTCGTCATCGGCAAAGCGGCCTTCGGCCAGCGCCTTTGCATCAATCACGGTAATCACGCCATCGACGGTGACTTGCGCCTTGATTTCCGGCCAGTTGAAAGCCCGCACCAAGGGCTGGGGCAGGGCGAGGCCTGAGGTTTCGATGATGATGTGATCAGGGCGGTCCTTGCGGGCCAACAGTTTTTGCATTGTGGGGATGAAATCATCGGCGACGGTGCAGCAGATGCAGCCGTTGGCGAGTTCGATAATATCGTCTTCAGTGCAACTATCGTTACCGCAGGCTTTCAGGATATCGCCATCGACGCCCACATCGCCGAATTCATTGACGATGAGGGCGAGTTTGCGCTTGCCGGCATTGGCCAAAATGTGACGCACCAGTGTGGTTTTGCCGGAGCCTAGAAATCCGGTAATGACGGTGGTTGGAATTTTAGTCGACATGGGGTTTTGATCTTTCCAGGAGGTAACCAAGGGTCAGGCCAAGCACGCACCACATAATCAAATTTGCGCCGAGGCTGGCTGTGACGAATTGTGCGGCGAGAGCGGCAGGAACGGTGCTGGCTTCGGTTGAGATTTTTGGCAGCCAAAGCATGTGCGGTACAAAAACCAGAAACAGTGCTGGTATCAACGTGGTCAAGGATTTGCCGGAGGTTAAAAACCACAATCCCAATCCCGTTGCCAAAATTGTACCAACCCACCAGAGCTGACGTTGTTGTAGTGCGGCTTCAGCCATGCCGGGAAGTTGCGGAGGCAATCCGATTGCAGGCGCAAATGCTACGGCAAAGAAACCGCAGATGCCCCAGAGCAAGCCATTGGCAAAGGTTAGCCGCCGATTTCCTACCATCGAGATTCCCGCCAGAAGAAAAGCAAAACCTGTTGCACCCAGAACAGAGCTCAGCGTGGTGTAAAATGTCCGTTCCGCACCATCTGCTGGTGACCAGATTTCGTCGCCATGTTGATGTGGCTCTGCATTATGGCCGTGGGCTAGGTGTTCATAGGTTTCGGCCTGTAGAATAAGGGGTGTCAGCCGCACATGCTGCATGAGACCCATAACCACGCCAGCCGCAATTCCAGACAGAATTACGGCGAGCAATACTCGCGCGATCATGATTGTATCGTCAGATCAGTGGCAGGGAAAGCCGATGGCGTGGCGGGTGTCGTGGGCTGCGTTGTGCAGGCGACCGTCGCTGGCCAAACCAACGCCAAATACCAGAAACGAGCCAAAGAACATGCAGGCAATGCCGAGCAAAATGCGTTGCGAAACGGAAACGCTTGTCGAAGAAACTGTACGTGTGGTCATGTCACCCTCCGTGAGACCGATGGAAATGAAGCGGTATTGCTTCACATGTTTGTCCGGCAGGTCTCCTGACTTGCGGTTTCACGGTTTGAGCGCCTTCCCGGTTTCCCAGTGGCACGTTGCTCAAACCAAACCGCTCACAGTTGCGGGGGCAGTCACGGGTTCGGCCCCAATTGGGTGGTCCTCACCGTGTTCCCTATTATGCTTCTGGCCGACTGGCGTCGAAGCACCGAACACCAGTTACTTGACAGGCCTGTCAGGGTTTCGTCAACATGAAAGCGACATAGCTGTCACAAATACCACTATGGTAGGCTGATAAACTGCTTTAAACGCACCGCCAAGGCAGCGATTTAACCGAATTGAAAGACAGGCACATCCTATCGTGTGACTGCATTACAGGACTGGCTTAGACTCATGACACATACCTCAAGCGTTCAACCCCGCGTACCTGGCCGCTGGGAGTTGTTGGGCTTTGGAAAAGGCACAATGTTTTCATTGTTTGTCTTTTCCTGTATCGTCAACGTTCTCATGTTGACAGGGCCGCTTTTCATGCTGCAAGTCTATGATCGCGTGTTGTCTTCCGGGAGCGTGCCTACCTTGCTGGTATTGTCCGGCATCGTGTTGGCCTTATATATTTACTACGGGTTGCTTGAATATATTCGTTCCCGGATCATGGTTCGGGTCGGGCGCAAATTTGAAGAGAAGTTGCGGAACCGCGTTTTTGACATCATGGCTCAGCTGACGTTACGACGTGCCCCGAACGCCGGAGGCCAGCCGATTTCAGACTTGAACACGGTGCGGCAATACTTGTCGAGTTCAGGACCATTGGCATTTTTTGATATGCCTTGGGTGCCATTTTATCTGCTCATTGTGTTTATGTTGCATTTTTGGCTTGGCATTGCGGGCCTCGTGTCGGCAGTCGTGATTTTTGTTCTTGCGGTTGCCACTGAGGCAACAACACGACAACCCATGGCACAGGCTGCTGCGGCCCAAACCAAAGCGGTGTTGATGACCGACGAAGCCCGTCGCAGCACGGAGGCCATGCATGCCCTTGGCATGCGCGGAATTTTGCGCAAGCGCTGGTCGGCCGTGCAACAGGAAGCGCTTGATCACCAGACGATTGCGTCTGACGCCGGCGGTAAACTTGCGTCCGCGTCGCGGGTGGTGCGTCTGCTCGTTCAATCGGGCATGTTGGCCCTTGGGGCTTATCTGGCGATCAACCGCCAGATTTCTTCAGGCTCCATTATCGCATCTTCGATCATTATGGGACGCGGATTGGCACCGATTGAACAGGCGGTGGGCAACTGGCAGCAATTTTTAGGTGCCCGGAAAGCAATAGAACGTCTCACCAAAATGCTGGCGCAGGTGCCTGCCGAAACTGAACGCATGCAATTGCCACCACCGAAGGGCGATCTCGAAGTCGAAAATCTCGTTGTCATGGTTCCTGGACAGGACAAGCCGTTGTTGGCGGGCCTCTCCTTCCGGGTGACACCCGGTATGGGACTTGGCGTCATTGGCCCGACGGGTGCTGGCAAATCGACGCTGGCCAGGGTTTTGACAGGTGTAACCCTTGCAACGCGCGGAACTGTTCGACTTGACGGTGCAGCAATTGAGCAACGCAGCGTTGATGACTACGGACGGGTGGTGGGTTACCTGCCGCAGGACGTGCAGCTATTTGATGGAACTGTTGCGCAGAATATTTCCCGTTTCCAGGAAGGCGCGAAACCTGATGATATCGTCAAGGCTGCAGGACTGGCCAATGTGCACGATCTTGTCATGCGCTTGCCGCAGGGTTACGACACGCCACTTGGTGAAAATGGTGCCAGGCTCTCGGCCGGGCAGCGGCAGCGTGTGGCTTTGGCACGTGCGCTTTATGGCGATCCGGCGCTGATTATTATGGACGAGCCGAATTCAAATCTTGATGCGGAGGGTGAGGCGGCGCTTGATCGCGCCATTCGCGCAGCCCTGCAACGGGGAGCGGCGGTGGTGGTTGTTGCGCACAGGCCGAGTGCCTTGCACGCCGTTTCCCACATTCTTGTTTTGAGCGAAGGCAAGGCAGTGGCTTATGGACCCAAAGACGAGGTTCTTAACAAGGTTGCAAAACCTCAACAGGCACAACCTCCAAAACCGCAAAATCCTCAAGCTGCCTTAGCCCAGCTTTCTAATGTTCAATCGGTGCGGATTTGAAATCATGGCCATAAACACAAAAAAGTCGATGAGAAATACCCTGCTGTTGGGATACTCTTCAATTCTTGTTCTCGTGGGCGGATTTGGTGCATGGGCCGCTCTGACGAACATCAATGGAGCCGTCATTGCCAATGCCACCATTATTGCTGAAAGCTACTCGAAACGCGTACAGCACCAAACGGGGGGTGTAGTATCGCAAATACTGATTAAGGATGGCGATCGCGTCTCGGAAGGTCAGGCGCTGATTGTGCTTGATCCAACGGATGCAAGGTCGGAATTGGCGATCATCGAAAATACGCTGGATGAATTGCAGGTCAAAAAAGCCAGACTTGAAGCACAACGCGACGGACTGACGGTGTTGCGCTTGCCGGAAGCGGTTGAGACCAAAAAGAGCGAAGCGAGAATTGCTGAAATCATTTCAGGCCAGTTAAAACTTTTGCAGTCCACAACTGAGTCGACCCAAGGCAAGCTTGAGCAATTGAAGCAGCAGATTGCCCAGATGAAAGAACAAATTGGCGGCATTGATGCCCAGATGACGTCTAAAAGAGAACAGGTTGCTTTGATCAAGCAGGAGTTGACCGGCTTACAAAAGCTGCAAGCCAAAGGCTTGGTACCAAATAGCCGCATTCTTGCAGTCGAGCGGGAAGAATCCAGGCTCGACGGTGAAAACGGTGAGTTGCGAGCTTCAAAAGCCTCGGCTCAAAACCGCATTGGAGAAGTAGAGCTGCGGTCGTTGCAACTGCAGGAAGACGTGCGCACAGAAGCCCTCACTGAGTTGCGTGACGCCGAAGGGAAAATCGGGGAACTTGCAGAACGCCGCATTTCGCTGTCCTCGAAACTGGCCAGGACAACCATCAATGCTCCCATCACCGGCACCATTTATCAAATGGCAGTGCACACAGAAGGCGGTGTCATCGGCCCAGGCGAAACGCTGATGCTGATTGTGCCTGAAGGCGATGATCTGGTGTTGCAGGCACAGGTTTCACCCAATGACATTGACCAAGTCAGCAAGGGACAAAAGGCCAAGGTTCGTTTCCCGTCATTCAATGCTCGAACCACACCTGAAATCGTCGGTGAAGTGCAACAGATCGCAGCTGATATTAGCCGCAACGATGCCAACAGCCCTCCTTTTTATGCCGTGCGGCTGATACTATCGGCAAAAGAAATCGAAAAACTTGGTATCAACAAGCTGAAGCCCGGCATGAATGCGGAAGCCTTCATCGAGACCTCGTCGCGTTCGCCTATGTCGTACTTGTTGAAACCGTTGTTCGACCAATTCTCACATGCGCTTCGCGAAGGCTAATTCGGCACAGTCGCTTAACCTATTGTTGACGAAAAACCAGTGAGCCGCGAAAGGGAGTTTTAACCCTAACAATACATGATGACGAGCATGAAAGTTCGTTGTGTATCGTTTGCGTTAGTTAGTGCCGCGTATCTTGCCGCGTTTGCCACGACATGTGGCACTGCCAACGCCAGTCCAGTAGAGGCCAATGTCGCACTCGTGCGCAAGGCCTATGCTACCCTTCAATCCGGTGATGCGAAGTCGGCAATCGGTGAGTATTCAGATGCAATCGCATCAGAAATGCTGGAGCCGGAAATGCTGGCCAATGCCCTGCTCAACCGGGCACTGGCAGAGCAGCAGCTGCAAGATCACCAAGCTGCGCTTGATGATTATGACACAGCTATAAAGCTGAATGTCATGGCACCGGCCTTGCGTTCAACAGCGCTTTACAATCGTGGTCTCGCCCAGCAGAAACTCGGCAATGCGACCAAATCGATTGAAGATTTTACCGCCTCGCTTTTGATCAATCCGCAATTCGCGCAGGCGTTCTACAGTCGCGCCAATGCGCTGCGTGATTCAGGCCAATTGTTGTTTGCTCTTTCAGACTATGAACGCGCGTTACGCTACAACCATCCCGACAAGGCAAGGGTGCATTATGGTTTCGCAACGGCTTATCTGGCGCTGAAGCGTCCACTTGATGCCAAACGTGAATTTGGCGCAGCTTTGGCGATCAATCCGGATTTCGGGCAGGCGCGCGCTCAACTTGTTATGTTGGGTGATCAGAATGCGGAAGTCGAAATGGCTTCCGATCCGATCCTGACAGGCTCTGTGGGTGCCTATACGGGTGGCACGGAGGCCCGCAAGCCTGGCCTTCCTGCAGCTGTTGAACCTCCGGCAATTTTGCAGGCGTCAATTGGCAAAAAAATCAAAAAGTCAGGGGATCGCTTGCCTGAAGAGGCAATACCTGAAGTTGCTGTCGTGCAAGAAGCTTCGGCCAAAGCTGATGACGTTGTTGCCATCGAACAGGTCCCAGAAATTCCGGCGCCTGTGGTTGTGGAAGCCAAACAGAAAGTTGTTGTCACACCGCCCGCTGAAGAGGCCGTTGCTGACATTCCTGCTATGACAGGTTGGGCTGTGCAAATCGCGTCCGCCGATACGGAAGCTTCTGCATGGTCAACCTGGAAAAAGATGCAGAGCCATTTTGGCGTTCTCAAGTCGAAGTCACCCAATGTGGTGAAAGCGGATCTTGGGTCGAAAGGCGTTTTTTATCGCGTGCGGTTAGGTGGCTTTGATGAACAAGCCAGCGCAAAGCAGGCCTGCGCCAAACTGAAAGCCGGGGGCGTGTCTTGCTATATCAGCAAGGTTGGCAGTTGAGCATCCGCCGATATGAGTTTCATCAGACCCGCCTTGAGCGGGTCTTTTGCGTTAATGAGCTCATACTCACAGTGGTGCAATTTGTCAGCTTCAACTCACAATAGCTTAAAGTTGTGTGTGGTAGGACATGGTTGCGACCAGGGGTGGTAAGATGAGGCTGAAGAGATGCAGGAAAGTTATGAAGAGATGATGTTGCCGCTGTTCCTGCGATTGGGCGGCAACGATGAACAGCTCCATGCGGACCAAAATTTGGAAACGGCGCTACCAACTTCTCCGGTAAACATGGAAGAAACCTCAAATATACTGGCAGCGGCGCACCGTGTTGCGACACGTGCACTGGAACAGCAGGTGTTGGCCCATATCTATGCGCAAACACCTCGCTTCTTTGAAGGGGTTATCATCGACTTGATGTTGGCCATGGGTTACGGCAACCGCAAGCGTGATCTTGCCCGGCAAATTGGCCGCAGCCACGACGGGGGCGTAGACGGCATCATTTCGCAAGACCCTTTGGGTTTGGACGTCATTCTGTTGCAAGCTAAACGGCTGAGGCCAAACAGCACAATTTCATCATCGCAAGTCCGGGACTTTATCGGCACTCTGGAAACAAAGAAGGCGACTAAAGGTATATTTGTGACAACGGCAGAGTTTTCAGCGTTTGCAAAGTCGGC
The DNA here is from genome assembly GCA_964244855.1 of uncultured Aestuariivirga sp. Classification (GTDB taxonomy): domain Bacteria; phylum Pseudomonadota; class Alphaproteobacteria; order Rhizobiales; family Aestuariivirgaceae; genus Aestuariivirga. Next base: position 7,971 of record CAXTLE010000059.1, read on the forward strand.
AGTACAAAGCATTTCGCATCGCGTGAGGCTGATCAATGGGCGTGAGTTGAGTGCCTTGATGGTGCGACATAACCTCGGGGTCAGGGCCACACAAAGTTTCGTGTTCAAAACGCTGGACACCAGTTACTTTTCGGCCCAGGTTTTGGACGTATCGGTCAAGACTTCGGTTTGAAGCCAGCCGCACAAATAGTTTTCGTCCACAGTGCTTGTCTGTCCAGAGATCGCGCTCAGCGACATAAATTCCTCTTCTCCCAACAATCGCATGCGCGGATGCGCATTGTGCCGCCAGACCAAAACGCGCTGGGGAGTGTCTAACCTAAAGGGGCGAGGAGGTGGTTCGCCACATTTCAATGAGGACCAGATGCTGACAGTGTTTTGGGCGAAGGTCAGCAGGGTGACCGAGGGGTGAAGTTTGATTTGTTTTTTTGCATTCGACACTGTTGCCTCAACCGCTTCAAAAGCGTCACGAAGTGCTCGTTCCAAAGTGGCAATTTCGCTTAACTCGGGCGGCAATTGCGTTAGACTGGCAATTTGTTCCGGCAGTTTGGAACTTGCAGTACGAATATCAGAAATTTGCGTTTCATCACACTCAGCAGCCAAAGCATTGAAACGCACTTCGCCCATGTAACGCCGGAGCGTGTCATAATCGTTTGCTAAATAGGTGTTGAAGTTTGCGCCCATGTCATCACCAATCATGGCGCGAGATGATTTCAATTGCCAATCACAGGGCAGTCAACCCCTTCAAGTGTTCGTGAAGCTGGGTTTACCCGTTGAGCAGAAATATAACCTGCCTGTTGTTGCGACATTCAGTGATTTTGGCAACGGTGTGCATGGGGCATACTCCCTGTGGATAAGTAGTTTTGGTCGTGAGCTGCCACCTGCACTATAGGACAGGCGAAGAGGTGTTGGAACTGAAATGGCTTTAAATCTGATCAAGCTTTGCGTGGGTGTGAGCGAGATTGAAGAAATGGACTCTTGGGTGGCCATGAACAAGCAGGGCCGCGACACCCTTGACCACGTTACCCGCATGTTCCCACGCCGCAAGGACGAGATTTTGCCGCATGGGTCGCTGTATTGGGTGATCCGTGGTTTGATTTTGTGTCGGCAGCCGATTGCGGACTTCGAATCGGTTCGGGGTGGTGATGGGATTGAGCGGTGTCGGATTGTTTTTGCGCCGAAGATCATCCGGGTGCGACCAACGCCTCGGCGGGCGTTTCAGGGTTGGCGGTATTTGGCTGAAGATGATGCGCCGCCGGATTTGAAACAGGGCGAGATGGCGGTGGCGGATATGCCGGAGGCGATGCGGCGGGATTTGGCGAGTTTGGGGTTGCTGTGATGGCGTGCTTCACACTCCAATGTTATCAATCAACCGTGTCGTTCCCATCCAAGCCGCTGCCAATAATCTGATCGGCTCATCTGCGGATTTTGGTATTGCCAGAGTATTTGCATTCCTCGCCGCCACATAGTCCACCTTGAAGCCCAGTGTTGTCAGCGATCTCGACGCCGCTTTTGTCGCTGATTGCGGTTCAACGCCGTTGCGGATTTTTTCTGCGGCTTGTTGCAGCGAAAGGATTATGGCGGTGGCTTGATGGCGTTCGTAAGGAGATAGATATCGGTTACGCGAGGATTTTGCCATGCCGTCTTCGTCGCGCACAGTTGGCACACCGATTACTTTGATGGGGATGTCGAGGTCTGAGGCCATTTGTTTGACGACCATCAGCTGCTGGTAATCTTTTTCACCAAACACAGCGAAGTCAGCCTGCGACTGAATGAACAGTTTCGATACGACGGTTGCTACGCCATCGAAAAAATGCGGGCGGAATTTGTCTTCAAGGCCTGCGACGGCAGGGCCTGCCATGTGTACGGTGGTGGCGAAGTTTGCTGCGTACATGTCATCAGGCGATGGTGTGTAAACCAGATCAGCTTTTACACTGGCCAGCATGTCTACGTCGGCTTCTTCGGTGCGCGGGTATTTTCCCAGATCCTCATGTGCGGCAAATTGCTTGGGGTTGACGAAAATCGTTACCACGACTTTATCGGCATGTTTTAAGCCTTCACGCACCAATGTCAGGTGACCTTCGTGCAATGCGCCCATCGTCGGTACGACTGCGACTTTTTCACCAAGCATATGCCAACCCGCTACAGTGGCGCGTAGATTTGTCAGGGAGCGAACTACGATGGGCATCAGCGGGATTGTTCCTCGTTTGTCGGAATCGCTCAAGACACTGCCATGATTTTCGCGATATGACTATGTTTTGACAGTTCAGGACAGACACATTGCCCCATTCCCGCCTTGCGATTGCCGATCATCTGTTCGCAGATGAAACATCACTGGTTTTGAAGCTGGCCGCCGAAGCGGAGTTGTCGTCGCGTGACAAAGAGCGGGTCGCGCAATTGGCGCGCGGTCTTGTGAAAGCGGTGCGTGATAACCGTTCGTCGCAAGGCGGCATTGACGCATTCATGCAGCAGTTCTCGCTATCGTCGGAAGAGGGCGTGGTGTTGATGTGTCTGGCAGAAGCCTTGCTGCGCATTCCGGATGCTGAAACGGCAGACCTGTTGATTTCCGACAAATTGGGCGACCGCGATTGGGCTGACCATGTGGGCAAATCCGACTCGATGTTTGTGAATGCCTCTGCCTGGGGTTTGATGTTGACGGGGCGTATTGTGGAATTGGGTCGTGGTACCAAGTCTGACGCCATGTCCGCCTTGAAGCGCTTGATCACCAAATCCGGCGAACCGATTATTCGCAGGGCGATGAAACAGGCCATGCGTATCATGGGCAAGCAATTTGTGCTGGGCCGCACCATCAATGAAGCGCTTAAGACATCAGAGCCTTTAAAAGCCGAGGGCTACCGCCTCTCTTACGATATGCTGGGTGAGTCTGCGATGACGCGGGGTGATGCTGCGCGTTATCTGAAGGCTTACGAAAAAGCAGTTGATGCCATCGGGGCCACCTCCAAGAAGGGCAATGTGTTCGAGCAACCGTCAATCTCCGTGAAGTTATCTGCATTGCATCCGCGCTATGAAGAGAAAACCAAGGCAGAATGTTTGCCAGAATTATATGGCGTGGTCTTGGCGCTGGCCATGCAGGCCAAGCGCTACAATGCCGGATTGACGATTGATGCCGAGGAAGTGGCACGACTGGATATTTCGCTGGAATTATTCGAGCGGCTGGCCGATGCGCCAGAACTCAAGGGTTGGGACGGATTGGGACTTGCGGTGCAAGCCTATGGTCGCCGGGCGAAACCTGCACTGGAATATCTGGCAGAAGTTGCAAAGCGTACGGGCCGCGTTTTGCCAGTGCGTCTGGTCAAGGGCGCCTATTGGGATACGGAAATCAAGCGTGCGCAGGAGAACGGTTTTGAGAATTATCCGGTGTTCACCCGCAAGGCCTCGACCGATGTGAGTTATCTGGCTTGTGCCAAATATATGCTCTCGCGCCGTGATGTTTTTTATCCACAATTTGCCACCCACAATGCTCACACCGTCTCGGCGATTGCGGTGATGGCGGGTGATGACAAGCGCTACGAATTTCAGCGACTGCATGGCATGGGCGAAGCGCTTTATGCCGGAGTGGTGGGCAAGGGCGAGATCAACCAGTCTTGCCGTATCTATGCGCCGGTGGGCAGCCATGAAGACCTGTTGGCCTATCTTGTGCGGCGTTTGTTGGAGAATGGGGCCAATACATCCTTCGTCAATAGGCTGGCTGACGATACGGCTCCGATTGACGAGATCATTGCTGATCCGGTGGATGAGGTGCGGGCCCTGAGTTTAATTCCGCATGTACGCATTCCAGCGCCACAAAAAATGTTTGCGGATCGTCAAAACTCAAAAGGTGTGCCGACTTGGCATGGTCCTCTGCGCGAAAAATTGATTGCGGGTATTTCAGTTCATGCAGTCCGGCAGTATGAGGCGTTTGCGATTGTCGACGGCAAGCCGTTGTCATCTGGACCGGAACACAAAATTTCTTCACCGCATGATCATTCGGCTGCCGTAGGCTTTGTGCGCGAAATTGCTGATGTGGATATCTTGCGGGCGCTGTCACTGGCAGCAGAGGGGCAGCGCAGCTGGTGCGATGTGAAGGGTAGGGCGCGAGCCAAGATTCTCGACAATGCGGCTGATCTTTATGAGACTAACAATCACCTCCTGCTGGCGTTGCTGGTTCGTGAAGCTGGCAAGACGATTGACAATGCCCAGGCTGACCTGCGCGAGGCGGTTGATTTCCTGCGTTATTATGCAGTGATGGCGCGTGCTGAATTCAGCGACGCTATGATCATGCCTGGACCCACGGGTGAACGCAACGAACTGACGCTGCATGGGCGCGGCGTATTTGCCTGTATTGCACCGTGGAATTTCCCCTTGGCGATTTTCACGGGGCAGGTGGCGGCGGCTCTCGCATCTGGCAATGCGGTGCTGGCCAAGCCTGCAGAGCAAACGCCACTGGTGGCCTATGCGGCCGTGAAGTTGTTACTTGAAGCGGGCGTTCCGCCGCGAGTACTGCATTTCCTGCCAGGGGATGGGGCCCGTATCGGCGGCAAGCTTTTAAGCGAAGCGCGGTTGGCTGGCGTGGCCTTTACAGGGTCTAATGCGACCGCCTCCATCATCGCAAAATCACTTTTCACCCGCTCCGGTCCCATGGCCACATTGATTGCCGAGACGGGCGGCATGAATGCAATGATCATGGATTCATCGGCACTTGCCGAACAGGCTGTGCGTGATGTTGTGGCTTCGGCTTTTGACAGTGCAGGGCAGCGATGTTCTGCTGCCCGTATTCTGTTTGTGCAGGACGACGTGGCACCCCGCGTGATTGAGATGCTGAAAGGCACCATGGAAGAATTGCGCATCGGTGACCCCATGGATTATCGCACTGATGTTGGCCCTGTGATCGATGCAGAGGCGAAATCGAAACTCGATGCCCACAAGTCGCGGATGAAACGTGAAGTGAAAACGATATTGGATTTGCCGTTGCCAGCAGAATGCGCAGCTGGAACATTCGTATCGCCTGCCGCCTATGAGTTGAAAGACCTAAAGCCGCTGACGGAAGAAGTTTTCGGTCCGGTGCTGCACGTGGTGCGCTTTGAAGCAAGCC